>CAIRGO010000058.1 GCA_903878115.1 Akkermansiaceae bacterium
AACGTGAACTTCACGGACCCGCTTCTCGCGCAAGCCTTCAACGTGAATTTTCTCGATGACGGGCAAGCGAATGCCACCAGCTTGGTCGGCGTGGTCGGAGCATCCGGTGAAACCTGGAACCAGGGCACCGGCTATAGCACCGGCGCGATCAGCAACCTGGTCGATACCACCGGCACCGTGATTTCCTCGGTCAGCGTATCCGGAACCGGTGATGACGGGCGGCAGATCAGCGGCACCAGCCTGAGCCTCTTCAACGCAAATCGCGGCTTCTTTGGCAAAGGCCAGGATACCACCATCTCAATCACCGGCCTCACTCCCAACACGCCCTACGATCTCTACCTCTATGCCCTCAGCCACGCCACCACCAGTTGGGGAAACCTGTCGGATTCCGAACGGGCGGCCGGTGATTTCACCACCGCCAACACGGTCCTAGGCAACGGCCAGTCCCAATGGCTGGAAAACGCGGTGCCGGGCACCAATGGCAATGCTTTTTTGCCCAACGGCAACTACGTGACCTTCCAATCCATCGTTTCCAACGGCTCGGGCAATATCTCGGTCGTGGTCGATGCCTATGACGGCATCGATGGAAATCCGTCCACCGACAACGGCGACTGCCGCCTCCATGTCTGCGGGCTCCAGATCCGGCCAGCCAGCGGCATGAGCGTCGATTACGCTGCGTGGCGCAGCACCTACTACCCGACCCTCGGGCTCCCGGGTGCGGATGACGACGGCGACGGCTTCAGCAACGATTATGAACGCATCTTCGGCCTCAACCCGAAGAGCGCGGCATCGGCCAGTCCCTATCCCGCGCCCTTCGATCCGAAAACGGGCATTCTTAGCTACTCGCGGCGCGCCATGTCGAAGGCCAATCTGAATTACAAGGTTTGGTATTCGACCAACCTTCAGCAATGGTTCGAGGACAACGCGGCCGACCAGGCGGTCACTTCGACGGCGGGCGACGTTGAAATGATGGGCGTCCACATTGATCCCAATCTGCTGGCCGAACCGAAGCTTTTCCTCCAAGTCAGAGCCACGACGGTCAAAGGGGTCGATTTGCCCCCCTCGCTGGTCAACCTCTGGGGCAGCGGCAACACGATCACGCTGCTGTTCTCCGAGCCCATGAATCCGTCCGCCGCCGGAAATCCATACAACTATTCCGTGGTGCAGGATGGAGTAGGTGCAATCAACGTGACCGGCGCGACGGTAAGCACCGACGGCGGCAGTGTCACCCTGACCCTCGCCTCGACGCTCGGCATCGCCACCGGATACACGGTGAACCTCACCGGAGTGACCAGTGGCACCGGCCAGTCGCTTGGCAGCGGGGTGAGCCGCCAATTCCGCACCTGGGACAACAACCCGGCCGGCATCAAGGTCTTCATCCTCGCCGGCCAGTCCAACATGGTCGGCTACGGCAGTGTGGAAACCGGAAACGGAAACGTGGCGGGGGCCATTGGCAGCCTGCGCTACATGGCGGCGACTGTCGGGTCGAATTCCGATTACAACTATGCTTCGCTTCTCGATGCTGCCGACCCGAGCCCACCTGCAACCCGAGCATTTCGGACCCGTGCCGATGTCAAGGTCTGGTGGAGGGATCCAGGCAATAACGGCACTCTGGGCGGAGCGATCCGAAAGGGTGATCTTGGCTTCCCCTATCAAGGCGGTCCAACCGATGGCAGCAGGATCGGCCCGGAGTTCGCTTTCGGCCATGTAATCGGTGATTTCTACGCCGCCGATAACGTGCCCGATGACATCCTGATCATCAAGACAGCCTGGGGCGGCCGTGATCTGGTGAGAGACTTTCGTCCGCCGAGCGCCGTGGCCAGGGTCCCCGGCACTCAGGTCGGTACGTTCTACAACGCGATCATCGAGCAGTCCCGCGAGGTGCTCAACAATCTGGGCTCCCAATTCCCCGCATGGTCCGGTCGCGGCTATCAAATCGTCGGCTTCGCCTGGCACCAAGGTTACAACGACAGGATCAGCACGGCGGCCTCCACCGAATACAAGAACAATCTTCCGGATTTGATCAACGATTTGCGGACGGTCTTCAATAAGCCAAACCTTCCCTTCGTCATCGCCAGCACCGGCATGGCTACCGGCGCACCCGGTCCCTTCGGAACCTACACGGCGGTAGAGCAAGCCCAACTGTGGGTCGCCGCGAGTCAACCGGCCAAGCCTGCCAATGTCCTCAACACGGATACCCGCCCGTTCTGGCGTGCGGCCACCGCCTCTCCCCTCGATCAGGGCCACCACTGGAACCACAACGCCGAGAGTTATTTCCTCATCGGTAAAAGCCTGGGCGACAATATGCTGGACCTGCTCACCCCATGACGGAACCGCAATTTTCGCGCTTGCGAGATCGCTTGAGGCAGATCGGCGCGGTGTCACCTTCATGCCGTGGTAGTAGCGCCCCATAGTGACCGATGAGGCGGCACGCCGAATAGGAAGCCTGGGCCGAGCGCGCGCAGGCAAAACCCGATCCCGGCGGTGGCGACAAAAAAAGCAAGGGCTAGGGCAAGGAAAAGAAAAAAGCTCCGTAATGTATTCCTTATGAAACCAATCCTCGCTCTGATCTCCGCAGAGCTGTTCACGCCGAACCTCGACCAACTGGCGTCTTAGGGACGGCTTTACAAAAACTGTTTCAGCAGCGCGACGGTCTGTTTCTTAGAGCGCTCGCCGCTGATGATCGGGCCGAGCCAATATCCCTCATCCCTCGCAATTCTTCCCCGCAACCGGATCTGCGAAACCCCAAAAAAAGAATTGCGCAGCACAGGCCCCATCCGTATTTTATCCGCATGAAACAGCTCCATACCATCGCACTCATCATGGCATTGTTGCTATGCTCAAAATCTTTTTCAGCGATCGCAGAGAAGCCTAACATCATCTTCATCCTTGCCGATGACCTAGGGTTGATGGACATCGGCTACAACAGCCCGCGCAAGGTTTACACGCCTACTCTGGACAAACTCGCCAGCGAGGGCGCCATCTTTGATCGCAGCTACTCGATGCCCCAGTGCACCCCTACACGGGTTGCCCTGCTCACTGGCCGCTTTCCCAACCGCTTCGGCATTCGCCAGTTGATTGCCAACAACGAGACCAACCTCCCACCCGGCACTTCCACCATCGCCAGCCTGCTCAAAGCACAGGGCTACTCCACACATCTCGCGGGAAAATGGCACATCGCCACTGACATCGCTGCCGGTCCCAACCATTTCGGCTTCGACTCCAGCTACGGTTCGCTGGCGGGTGCCGTGGGTGCCTACGACCACCGCTACCGAGTTGGCGCCAATGCCCTCACCTGGCACCGCGACCTCACCATCATCCCCGGCAACGAAGACGGCGTTCACGTGACCGATCTCGTCGCCCGTGAGGCCGTCCGTATCATTGAAAATTCACGGCAGCCATTTTTCCTCTACCTGCCGTTCCACACCCCACACACCCCGCTCGATGAACGCGGCAAGTTCACCGACAGACCGACCCAGCTCGACCCGAAAAACCCAAAACGCTGGCTCAATGAAGACGACATCCCATGGTTCAACGACCCAGCAGGCATCATCCAAAAGGAGCCTGATCCACAAAAACGCCTGTTGCTCGCCGCCGTGCACCACCTCGATCACGCCGTCGGCGAAGTCATCGTCGCCCTCGACCGTGTCGACCTCCGCAAGAACACCCTCATCGTTTTCACCTCGGATAACGGCCCGCAGGTCAAATGGCCAGGCAATGCCTATCCCGACGACCTCAAGCTGACGAATTTCAATCAACCACTTCCTCTGCGTGGTAGTAAAATGGATGTCTGGGAAGGCGGAATTCACGTTCCGGGCTTCGCGAACTGGCCGGGGCACATCGCGCCTAAACACATCAAAGAGCCTATCCACATCGTAGACTGGCTGCCCTCCCTGCTCGCCGTCGCCGGTGCTACGCCTGAGGCCACGCTGCAGGTCGATGGCATCAATGTCGCGCCTGCACTTTTTGAGAAAAACTCCACCGCGATCCCTACTAAACGCGAACTCCACTGGATCTGGGGCAACCCTCCCAACCGCCGCGCCCTGAGCCAAGGCGAGTGGAAAATCGTGCGCTATGGCATAGGCGAGCCAAAAGCCGCCAGCGATTGGCAACTGTTCCATCTTACTGCCGACCCCAAGGAGCAAACGAACGTCGCACCGCAACACCCCGCGCTACTCGAATCATTGCATCAGGCCTATCTTACCCAGCGCGCTAAGGACAAGTAACAAAACGCAACACACCATGAACACCATCGCCTTTCACATCATTTCGCTCACTCTGGCATTTGCGACCGTCAGCACATCACTCGCCGCCGAACCACCGCGACCTAACATCATCTTCATCCTTGCCGACGATCTCGGGTGCATGGACGTGGGCTGCTATAATCCGAAGACATTTTACGAGACGCCGAATATCGACGGACTGGCGAAAAGCGGCATGCGCTTCACCCAGGCCTACGCGGCCTGCTGCGTCTGCTCGCCGACGCGGGGCAGCATCATGACGGGAAAATATCCGCCGCGCTTCGGCATCACCAATTTCATCGGCGGCAACCGAGCGGGAAAGCTCAGCCCCGCGCCCAACGCGGACCATCTGCCACTGGAGGAGATGACCATCGCCGAGACGCTACGCAATGCGGGCTATGCGACATTTTTCGCGGGCAAGTGGCACCTCGGCGTCGGCAAGTTTGATCCTAGTGCGCTAGGCTTCCCTACCGATTTGCAGGGCAGCAAGCAGTTCTTCTATCCAAAATCTAACATGCCCCTGCCGAACAATAAGGATGACCCGAAGACCACAGATCGCATTGTTAACGAAGCAGTGAAGTTCATCGGCGAGCACAAGGACAAGCCGTTCTTCGCCTATCTGCCTTTCCTCGCGGTGCACATGCCCGTAGGCGCCCGCGCGGATCTGATCGCGAAATATGAAAAGAAGGCCACGAGCGCACCAGCGGATGCTTGGGGCAACGAGGGCGGGCACAAGCTGCGACTGGTGCAGAACCACGCGAAATATGCCGCGATGCTGGAGCAGTTCGATACAGGCATCGGCCGCGTGATGGCCGCGCTCAAAGACAATGGCCTCGCGGAAAAGACGATCATCGTTTTTATGTCAGACAATGGCGGGCTCGCAACGTCAGAGGGTTGGCCCACCTCCAATCTGCCACTGCGTGCAGGCAAAGGCTGGCCTTACGAAGGCGGCGTGCGCGAACCGATGATCGTCGTCGCGCCCGGCGTGACCAAGCCCGGCAGCACCTGCGACGCGCCAGTGATTAGCACCGATTTCTATCCCACGTTGCTCCAACTAGCTGGCCAGCCTTTGAAGCCCGAACAGCATCTCGATGGCGTGAGCTTCCTGCCCCAGCTCAAAGCCGAAACCACACCGCGCGGCAAGCCGCTTTTCTGGCACTACCCGCACTACGCGAACCAGGGCGGCTCACCCTATGGCGCAATCCGCGATGGCGACTGGAAGCTCATCGAATGGTATGAGGATGGCGCTCTAGAACTTTACAACATCCCGCAAGACATCGGCGAGAAACATAATCTCGTCAGTGAGCAGCCCGACAAGGTAAAAGAACTGCATGCAAAACTCATCGCCTGGCGCAAGGAAGTCGGCGCATTGATGCCAACGCCAAACGCAAAAGGTGGCAAAACTCCGCAAAGACAGAAAAAGAAATAATCCCCACACAATCACTCACCCGCAACGGAGCAACCATAACACTCGATGACACTCTTCAAAATCTCACTTCACCTCGCCCTCGGCTTATCCCTCACAGCCGCCGAGACTCCCACCGCCAGAAAGAAGGAAAAACCTAACGAAAAAAGAGCCAACCCGACTGCCGCCGCAGTTCCCAGCGTGGGCGTGCATCCGTTTTTCGCTTTGGAAAATATCGATACGGAAGGTGGCGAAGTATTCCGCATCGGCGGCATGGCTTTTGACAAAGACGTGCTCTATGTGACGACATTACAGCCCGACCGCACCAACAAAGCCGCATTCAAAGCAGGCAAAGTGCTGCGCGTGGAAAATGTTCTTCAAGCGGGGAAAGACGGAAAAAAACTCAAGGTCACCACCCTTTGCGACTGGCTCTATGAACCCTGCGCCATCGCGGTGATCGGCGGTAGTATTTACGTCGGGGAAAAGGATCGCATAATCCGTCTCGACGACGGCGTGCACAAAGACTTTTTCCAAAAAGGCGAAGAAACCGTGATGCTTGCGGGAGCTTCCGTGCCCAATTTCCACACCTACACCATCGGCTTTGAACAATACATAAAAGATGGCAAAACATTTCTCTGCGGCAATTTTACCACCGCCGTTCTGATCGGCGGCAAGCGGGATGTGATGATCCCTCCCAACCCGGAAGTCCATCGCGGTTCGAATTTTATCCTCGGCCCCGTTGACGGCAAGGAAACACCAGACTCGGTGAAGCTTGAGTTTCTCGCCGGCGGATTCCGCACGCCCAACGGGATCGAAATCGGACCGGACAATGCGGTGTGGGTGGCGGACAATCAGGGCGTTTTTAATCCCTCCAACGAGCTGATCCGCATCGAAAAAGGAAAATTTTATGGCCACTACCTGCGCACGGAAAACGGTAGAGTCAGCGCATTTCAACCAGCCGCCATTGATGCAGAAGTAGGCAGCCCAAAAGGTCAAACCGCTGCCACGGTGCACCTCGAACAAAACGCGGTCTCTCGCTCCGCAGCGCAACCCATTGTCCTGCGCAGTGAAACTGGCGTGCTCGCGCCATACAACGGACAAATTTTACTCACCGAATTCACTGGTGGCCGCATCCTCCGCGTCTTCACCGAGCAGGTCGGCGGCGTCTGGCAAGGCGTGGCCTTCCAGCACACAGGCGGTGCATCGGACAAGGATGGCAACAATGGCCTCGCCGCGGGACCGCATCGCATCGAGCAAGGCCCCGATGGGAATTTCTACATCGGCGAGATCGGCGCGGGCGGGCTGTGGGAATTCAACGGCAATTGGCAAGGCCTACAGCGGTATCGCGTGAAATCGACGACGGAAGTCCCCTCCGACTTCAACGAAATCCTCGCCGTGCGCGTGGTTGATGGCGGATTCGAGATCGAATTTCTCAAACCAATTCCCGCGAACAGCATCGCGTTGAACGACATCAAAATCAGCCAGTGGACCTATTTTCCTACCCAGAACTATGGCGGCAAGGACGAGGGGAAAATGATGCTAAAACCAAAAGCGCTCACCTTTGATGCCAGTGGAAAAAAGGCGACGCTGATCATCAATGGTCTGAAGGACGATAACGATATCATCACCAACGGCACGCTGAGCAACGACAACACCGGATGGGTCGTGAACGTCGAATTCAATCCCCGCACGAGCGGCAAATCCCTGCTCCACACGAAGGAATTCTGGTACACTCTGCACAAAAAAATTGGCGGCAAGGAAGTCGGTGCCGGCGATGTGATTGCTCTAACGAAAGGCGAAGCGTTGCAGCAGACTTTCCAAAGTTTGTGCATGTCCTGCCATGTCGAACGCGAGGGCGGCGTGTGGGGCGCGCCCAATCTCAAGGGCATTCTGGGACGCGAACAGACGGTCATGCGCGATGGCAAACAAGTCGAGGTCACCGTGGACCGGAACTATCTGATTCAGGCGATTCTTCATCCCGATGCCGTGAAATCACTGCCGTTCAAAGACGTCGCCATGCCTCCTCTCGGACTCAGCGAAGAAGCCGCCGCCGACCTCGCCGACTACATTCTTAGCCTTTGATTTTCATGAAAAAAACGCCACTCGATTTCACTATCGCGGTTATGTTCACCGCGATAGTTTTGTCGTTTACTCCTGCACACGCAGCGGCGGACAAACCCAACATCGTTCTTATCTTGGTCGATGATCTCGGCTATGGCGACACTGGCTGCTACGGCGCGACCAAGGTGAAGACGCCCAACATTGACAAGCTCGCCAGCGAAGGTCGACGTTTCACCGATGCGCACTCGGCATCGGCAGTCTGCACCCCGTCGCGCTACGCACTGCTCACGGGCGAGTATCCTTTTCGCAAAAAGCTTTGGGGTCCGGTGATGAACCCTAGCCCGCTGGTGATTGACACTGCGCGAACCACGATTGCTAGCTTATTGAAAGGTCAGGGCTATGCCACGGCTTGCTTTGGCAAGTGGCATCTGGGATTTGGCAACAAACCGAATCCAGACTGGAACGAGGAGCTGAAACCTGGGCCACTGGAACTAGGTTTCGATCATTTTTTTGGCATCCCAGTGGTGAGCAGTCATCCACCGTTCGTGTGGGTGGAGGATCACCGCGTGCTAGGTCTCGATCCTGCCGACCCACTGGTCTATGGTGGCAAAGAACTTACCCAAGATTTTCCGGAGAAGATGCTCAAGCCTGCCATGTCGGGCGCAAAAGCGGCGCACGCGCTTTATAAGGATGAGGAGCTCGGATCCACTCTAACAGAAAAAGCGATGACGTGGATGCGCTCACAGCACGATAAGCCGTTCTTTCTCTATTTTGCCACACCACACATTCACCATCCGTTCACTCCAAGCGCTCGCTTCAAAGGTAGCAGCCAGGCGGGACGCTACGGGGATTTCATTCAAGAGTTGGATTGGATGGTTGGTGAGGTAATGTGCACTCTCGATGAACTCAAGCAGCGCGAGAACACTCTGATCATTTTTACGAGCGACAACGGTGGCATGTTAAACCAAGGCGGACAGGAGGCGTGGAAGTCTGGCCATCGACTCAATGGTGACCTGCTCGGCTTCAAGTTCGACGCGTGGGAGGGAGGGCACCGTGTGCCGTTTGTTGCGCACTGGCCAGGCAAGATCGTAGCGGGCTCCACCTCGTCGCAGCTGATCTGCCAAGTGGATCTGTTAGCCACCTTCGCGGCGCTGACCGACGCCACGCTGCCCGCTGCCGACGGTCCCGACAGCATCAACATTTTGCCCGCCCTGCTCGAAAATCCATTACAACCGTTGCGCGAGCAACTTGTTCTGTCACCGAACAAGGAAAAAAACCTTGCCTTGCGAGAAGGCCACTGGCTCTACATCGGTGCGCAGGGCGGCGGCGGATTTTTCGGCAATAAACCCGGCAACCACGATCTCGGAGGGCCGGGCGCCCTTACGTTCACCAGTGAAACCAACAGCGACATTGCCAACGGAAAAATCAAGACCAATGCGCCAGCCGCCCAGCTCTACGACCTCAAAGCCGATCCCTCGCAGTCGCGCAACATCATCCGCGAACATCCTGAACAGGCGAATTTGATGGCAAAACATCTCGCCGAATTGCATCAACAACCCCGCAGTACCCCACCTTTTTCCAAGCCTTAACCCGCTCCTATACTCTATGAAACACCAACTCGCCCTGCTCAGCGCCCTTTTACTCACTCCACTCGCCGGATTAGGCGCTGCGGAAAAATCCCAGCCCTTAGCGTTCTTCGTTTCTTAATGGTGAAAAAATTCCTTCCCATTACCAATGTTTGATTCAACTAAAGTCGAAGCTACTTTTTGAACCTTCTTCAAACCCTTAGTGTTTAGCGGTTGACCGATCTCAATCGTTATCTCCGTCTTCTTAAAGCCAAACCTAACAGACTCAGCCCACCTAACAAGGCAATCGATGGCTCAGGGATCGCCACCAGATATGTCGCGGCTCCCTGTGTTACCCAGAATGTCTG
>CAIRGO010000059.1 GCA_903878115.1 Akkermansiaceae bacterium
TCTCCAAATATTCTTTCTTACTAACGTGACTCATGATTCCAGATAATGTTTGCATCTGGTGTCATTCTTTCTGGCGCAACGACCTCTTCCAGCCTCTTTTTCAGGCTGTCCCCGGTGTCATTCTATTTGGCTCAATGCGTACTCCTTGAGAAATAAATTTCGAGCTTTCCATTTGTTTGATCATCTCTAATAATCATCTGCGTGACCACTGAGGAACTGAATGTTTGCCACCACCGTGCACTGCTTGCTTCGGCACGTGTTCGATTACCGTTGCGTTCACGCGTATGGAAAGGGCAATCAGGCGAATTTTCCGGCGCAGGGACTGGCGCATCGATGGATTTCCAAGACCACCGCATGTATGTGCCCGGTGATGACCCGCGTCACATCAACTGGCAAGCATTTGCGCGCACTGGGTCCTACACGATGAAACTCTATCGCGAAGAAGTGCGACCAGTCGTCGATGTGGTGATCGATGTTTCTGAATCGATGTTTTTTGATAAAATCAAAGCAGAACGTGTCGCGGAAATTTTTTATCTATGCGTCGAGTCCGCGCAACGCTCTGGCGCTTCGTTATCGGTTCATATGATTAAAGGAGATTTGGTGCGCCAACTTCCCTACGAAGTCATCGCTTCCCACGCATGGTGGGACATCGCCAAACAAATGACGCCAAGCGATCCCTCGATGTCTCCTCAGTTAGTCCGCGCCGCTCTGCGGGGCAATGCTATTCGCATTCTGATCTCAGACTTGCTGTATCCAGGTGAAGCAGAGCCTATCTTGCGGGCGCTCACCCAACGACAAGGAAGCGCCATCGTATTGTGTCCCTTTTTGCGCAGCGAGATGGAACCTGAATGGACCGGCAACTATGAATTCATTGATTCAGAACTCGCCACCAAACATCAACACCGAATCGAGCCAAACACACTCAAGCGCTACAAAGACGCCTATTTGCAACATTTCACCCTCTGGAAAAGCTCCTCGCAACGTCACCAAACGTTGATGGCGCGAGTCCCCTGTGATCTAGATTTACAGAAATCCCTGCAAGCGGAAGCCATTCGCATCGGCGCGTTGGAGACTCATTGAAAAAAATTATTTTTTAATGATCCAAAACGGGGGTGTTTGACGAATCAACGTAAGATGAACGTTTTCACTATAACCCCCCATAGCTAAAACGATGCCATCCAAACTGCATGCTCTTCCCGATCCCTCCCGTAACTCCTACTTAAATGATGAGCATGCAGCTCAATTACTTTTCTTGATCGGCGGCAGCGATCAATTTGCCTTTGAAACACTCTACCAACTATGGTCACCAACCCTTCTCGGTATTGCCTATCGCATGCTTGGCAACCGCGCAGAAGCCGAAGAAGCAATGCAAGACTGCTTTGTGAAAATATGGCATCGCGCTGCCGACTACGACCCGCAGAAATCAAAACCTTTTGTGTGGTGTTTCACTTTGCTCCGCAGTATTTGCATCGATCGACTACGCTTTGACAATCGTCTCAAAAGAGGAAACCAAATCACTTCATCGATCAGTGAATCTGATTTTGCAGAGCCCATTAGCGACGATCTCATATTATCCAAAGACACCATCCAAACCGTGCGCAGAGCAATGGATTCACTGCCATTAGACGAACGCCGCTGTCTGGAATTAGCCGTCTTTCTCGAATACACTCACAGCGAAATTTCTCAGCAACTTGACACCCCACTAGGCACGGTAAAAAACAGATTGCGCCGCGCCCTTGAAAAACTCAAACAACTACTCGCAGATTATGAAATCTAACGAATCCATCGACCTAACATCATTTGGTATGGAAGCCAACAAAAGCACGACTCCGCGGAATGATCGTGAGCAAATGCTCATCGATACCATCGCCACCGTGATCGCGCTCAAACAAGCGCAAGCACTGCAACCTCAGAACAAAAGTTTTGCCGAAATACAGAGCAAAATATCTTCGCGACGCGCACCTCGATTCGCTCCATGGAGCATCGTTTTATTAGCATCTGGCTGGGCTGCGGCAGCAGCCATCACACTCTTCTTTACCTATCATTCTTCCTCCAAGCAGGACCTCCCGTCAGTAAGCAATATCAGCCCCGACCATGCGGGATCTCCCAACCCTAAGAATTCACAAACTGCTACTGCTCCCGCCATTGCCTCTGAAGACGAGGGCATTGCTGCCATGCAAAAAGCAGCAACAGATCCTAATAAAAATGTATCAAATGACAAAGTGAAATCGGAGCAACGATCGCTTATCCAAGAGATCGAAACATTACGTCTAACGATCTCCCAATTGAAACAACGTGATAACGAACGCCTCACTCCCACACCAGGTGTCGCATGGCCATTGATCGTAAAAATGACACGGCCCGGTGAGGAGGATACGGTAATCGCTAGCAACGATGATATTCTCCATTCCATGCTCAACGAGCCAGATGCCTTAGCGACCGTGCTACCGCACGAAAACGCTAAAGGAATCAACGCGCAAGAAGTAGAAACACCACCTCTTGCTGATACGGAAGTACCCGCCGCTTCTGCCATTCCAATCTATGATCCAGCTCGCGATAAAGGCCAATTGATCGTTAATAATTTACCCGTAGCTGATGAAAACCAAACCTACTATTTATGGGTGAAAACCGCTCAATCAACCAATCCTCTTCTCGTTGGTGCGCTGCCTAACAATATCAATTCGACATCAGAAACATTCGACTTTCGACTAGGCTCAACAGGAGTGATCCCAGATTCCTTCCAAATCACTATGGATGGTCCACAGAATCCTGTTCTCCCTCAAAGCTCCAATATTATTCTCCAAGGCCCTGCGAAAGAAAAATAAATTATTTATTCTCTTACAGATCCAATCTAACCTCGCTTGACGGATTAGCTAATGTAACCAAGTTACACCCCAAATAAACAAATATGAAACTTAATACAAGAATCCTCAGTTCCGCTCTATGCAGCGGACTACTTCTCTCCTTCTCCCCTGCCATTTTCGCAGAAGAAGTTGCAGCTCCTGAAATTGCTATTTGTCCTAGTGTGGAAATACCAGAAGTTGCCGAGCCAGAAATTATTATTTGTCCTAGTGTGATAAATATTGACGGAGTTGAACTCAAAGGCGATGACGAAGTTGAAATTATCGACGAAGAAACTACGACCGACGAAGAAGTAGTGATCGATAAAGAAATCGACGGCGAAGTAACTGTCGACGACGGCGAAGTAACTGTCGACGACGGCGAAGTGATTGGCTTGAATCCAGACTGGGTAAAACGTGGCGAAGGTGGTGAAGAAATTTACTACATGACCGGTGGTGGCCCAAGTGTAGAGCCAAACAGAAACAATGCGAGCGATACTGCTCCTGTTGAGGCCGACAAGGACGCTGCTGTAACGACACGTGCAGAAAAATCACCGAAAGTGAATACTGTGCAACGCAACTCCGCAAAACCAAATGCCGTGAAAAGCAATGGTCGCGTGTTCTTGCGCAAATAATTTTCATTATTCATAGCACAAAAGGCTGCCGCTTCATAAACGGCAGCCTTTTTCCTTATCGATCTATTTCCTTGATGAAAACGCTTGTTTTGATCTGTGCCCTTGCGCTGCCTGTGTATTCACAAAACGCCCAGCACGCAGTTGATCTGCCTAAAAATACTGCCACTTCTGATACCATTCAGAAGCGTGAAACTGTGATCAACTCAGAAGAAATTCTTATCCCTTCGTTGCTCGGATTGAGCATCGCCAACGAAGAAAAAACTGCCCTCAGCGGACAAAAGAATCCTACCGAATCAATCGTGATTCGCGGCTTCAACGATGCACAAATTGCTGCGTTATATAAATCTTTATCTCCATTTCTACAACAACCTGTTTCTCTAGCGACTCTTGATGTCATCTCACAAAAAATCGAAAATGCGTTAGACCCAAGCGATAAAAAATTGTTGGTTGCCAGCTATCCAGATCAGGAAATCACTAGTGGAGTTATTGCCATAACAGTAGGGCCTCCCGTGATTCAACGAGTATCAGTGAAAGGCTCGATCCTATTTGGAAAAAAATTTCTATCACGCGCCATTTTGACCAGACCTGAATCTAAGGAATTGGCATCATCGCTGCGAAAAGACCTCGCATTCTTGAACCAAAATTCCTTTCGCAAAGCGAGCGTGATCTTATCCCCTGCCGCCGATGGATCACCTTTCACCGACGTTGTTTTTCGCATCAAAGAATCAAGACCGTGGAGCGTTTTTACTGGGTTTGATAATTATGCCAATAAGAGCCAAGGTGATGAACGATTGTATGTCGGAGGCAAATTCGGCAACCTCTTTGATCTCGATCATCGCATGAGTTGGTTATTATTACGATCTGCTGACGACAAGCAATTGCAAGCCGGCAAACTATCCTATCAAATTCCGTTAGATCGGCATATGCTGTTAAATTTTTCACTTTCTGCAGCCACCTCCGAATCCACATCGACAAATAATATTGATAATAATGGTGAATTTTATGGGGCAAAAGCAAATCTTCAATTTCCCCTGCCCGATTTTGGCTGCATAGACAGCTTCTTGAAAACGGGATTTTCTTGGCGTGATAATACCTACTCGCAAACGGGACCTTCGTCTGCTGATGAAACACGCATCAATATTTTTCAATGGGAGACCATCTGGGATGCCACCATCCATGATGCGAAGGGGCAGACCCACGTAGCACTTGGTCTATCCATCAATCCTGGCTCGGGATTTTTATCAAGCGATGATGCAAACTATCAAGATTTAGGAGGCAAAGATTCTTATTACTGGATCGCCTCGTTCACCGCTGATCGCTCATGGAGTATCGGGAAATTCGGTGAACTATTTCTGCGTGGAGAAGCACAATGGGCGAACCAACATTTGCTGGCATCGGATCAGTTTTTTGCCACAGGTTACAATCGCGTGCGCGGCTATGACGAAAACGCCGTGCAATATGACCATGCCATGTTTCTCAGTGCCGAGTGGAAAATGCCAGCGATCAAATTGCCTTATTCCCAAAAGCTTCAGCCACTTACTTTTTTCGATACCGCGTATCTCGCAGATGACAGCGGAGAAGAAGTAAACCTATCCTCCGTCGGACTAGGCATGCGCTGGAATGCGAAAAATCATGACTCCGCCCGTGCGGACCTGGCGTTTCCTCTCAACGAACTCGAGCAACAAAGGCGTGCCCCAGAGTTGCATTTCTCGATTAATACAATCTGGTGACTTTCAAACACGTATCAAGTTTATCAAAATGAAGAAACTAGAGCGGCCCAAGTCCAAAGTGTTACCGTCCGCAGGTAATGCCAAAACCTTCATCACAAGATTACAAGATTTTTACAGGATCGACAAGATTCACGCAATCAGTGGTAAAGATCGCCATCGTTTTGCCATCCAGGCATGACCTCAAAAATTCCCGCACTCAAAAATCTCCGCGTTTCTGCGTCTCGCGCGAGACTGCTTTCTACTCTATCGGAAATGGAGCATCGTTGCAAATTTTCGCGGAGAGACGCGGAGACGCTGAATAAGAGAAATTTTTATCATGATGTTAAACTGAGTGATAAAAAACGCTAAAAAAATATGCTCGACCTACCCATCCGATTCTCGCACTGTAGTTTCATAGAAAAAGAATGTCTGTATCATCACGCAGTAAAAAAATATCGCCCAGCAAACCTGCTCCTGGGTTTCGCTGGTTGATCGCTATTACCATCTGCATCAGCACGTTCTTATTATTTGTGATTGTAAAACAACATAGCAGCGCAAAAACAACAACGCTCAAGAGCAACAACGCAACGATAAACGAAAAGACAACTATTTCATTGACGTCATTGCTGGAAATGAAGCCTCACCAGCTAGAAAATGTCGATATTGGACTTCGTAATCTACTCATATCGCAGGGATTGCGCGGTTCTGAGAATTTGAATATTGATGCCTGCATGAATGAGCTCACTACAATGAAGCAGCGAGTGCAGGAGGAGACATCAAGAAATCTTCACCAGTATTTTGAGAACCCGGCGAAGTTTGAAAACTCAGAACAATATTTCCGCATGCTGACGTTGATCACCGTATTGCAACAAGATTTTGGTGCGATATACAATCCAGATCGTGTCACGCCCGTGGGTGTGTTTGAGTCAAATTCGCGCTTCTATGCAGATTCACACGATGTTTTCATGCACGGACTTCTCGGCGATCAACGTGGTGGCACTTGTGCATCATTGCCAGTGCTAACCATTGCCATAGGCAGACGACTCGGCTATCCGCTGGCTCTCGTCAGCGCACAGAATCATCTTTTTGTGCGTTGGAATGATGAAAAATCACCGACCAATTTTGAAGTCACAGGTCTTGGCTTAGGAACCTATCCAGATGATCATTACCGCAAGTGGCCTTATCCATTTGATAGCACAGCCGAAAAAGCCAACCGCTATCTCTTACCCATGAGTGCCTCTGAAGAGTGCGCTGTCTTTATGTCAATCCGTGCCGCCTGTCTCATGGCTGCCAACCGCTGTGAAGAAGCGCTAGAGGCCTATCGATCTACTGTGAAATTAGCGCCAGATAGCCAGCTTTATCAATTCATCCTTGAGCAGGCACAGCGCGAAGCTGCCGTGCGTGGACTTGGCGATCCCCGTGGCATGCCGCCGGATCCAGAATTCCACAATATGCCTCCGGAAATCGCTTGGATGATGTATGATCGGAAACAGCTTGCGCGCCGAGAAAACCCTTATTTATTGACGCCTGGCACACAGCCTTGGAACCCAAACAATACCCAGATACCGCTGCCTAGATCAATCATGCCAGGTCAACCGTTTCAGCCTTCCATTAACAATCCGCAGCCAATATGGCCAAACTTGCCTAATCAACCAATTTACCCACCAAACCAATGAAAACACATCCAATGAAATTACTCCTGCTACTTCTCACGCTATTCACCAGCATCGCCTCCGCGCACTATGATCCCGCCATGGGTCGCTGGCTAAACCGCGATCCCATCGCCGAAAATGGCGGCGTGAATCTTTATGGGTTTGTGGGGAATGATGGGGTAACGTCTTACGATGTATTAGGTAATATTAAATACATAATACCTGGCGCGCTAGACACAGACGTTAGTAAGACCAAAGACATAGGCGAACTATCACTTGAAATTGAGACCGTTTCAAATTGCACCATGAGTAAAGACAAAGAATGCACGTCAAGTTCGGGCATGAGTTTTAGCATCAAAATAGAATATAAGCCGATAACAAAAGATTTTGGTCAAATTTATCAAATGGGATTCGATACAAAATCTAATGATTGGAAACCAGGTAAAGCCATACTCGATGGCATTTCCACGCATTATGGCATCTATACTCAAGTAAAGGGCGAATGTCCCAAAATGCACAATGATAGCTATATATTTAGTCCTCTGACGTCGGTTGATACCGATAACGATTCTAGATCTGGCCCAATTTTACCTAGTCGAGCATTGTTTGCCGCAAAAGGAGACATTGGAAGTGTGTGCTGTTGCGGCGGCAGATTGGATGGGGATGCCTATATTGGAGCAAACTTTAAATCTGGATTAACATCCTCACTACTTAACAGCACGGACTATAAGATCAATTATAGCATACGAGTTGAAAAATGTGGGAATATAACTGAGAGTAAAATACAAATGACCGAGATGCCCGCACCTGGCGGACACCAAGGACCAAACGGCCACATAAGAGAAAAATGAAAAAAACACTATATTACGCACTCAGTTGTATCCTCGGATTTTCTTTGGCACTTCTATTGCAGAATAGGCAAATCACATTTTTTGATACACCTGAATTCACGATTTATACAGATTACGAAAAACATTTCAAAATGAAATTTTCGAACAGCGATGATCATCAAATAATCGATTTAGGCACTATTTGTAAAACGTCTCCCAATCAAAAGTATCTTTGCTGGGTTCGTGATGGATTACTGACAATAATGAAACTGAATCAAACAGGAATGGCCACGGAAGAATACATCGGTTTTGACACAGTTGCTATCGCTTTCGACGATACGGAAGAATATCTCACCCTTTATGACGCGAAAAAGAAGGAGATTAAA
>CAIRGO010000060.1 GCA_903878115.1 Akkermansiaceae bacterium
ACAGGAAGGCGAACAGGAAGGCGAACAGGAAGGCGAACAGGAAGGCGAACAGGAAGGCGAACAGGAAGGCGAACAGGAAGGCGAACAGGAAGGCGAACAGGAAGGCGAACAGGAAGGCGAACAGGAAGCCGAACAGGAAGCCGAATCGTATCTTCTGATCGCGGTGGATTGCGGGACCAGCTCGATCGATGAAATCGCCATGCTCACGGAAAAGGGCGTGGATGTCATCGTGCTCGATCACCATGAGCCCGGTCCGCGCGGGCTTCCGAAATGTGTGGCGCTGGTTAATCCAAAATGCGGCAGTGATTTCCCTTACCTCTGCGCAGCCGGTGTTTGTTTCAAAGTGGCTCACGCCATGCTGAAGACCCGCCCGGTGCCTAGCTACGACTTGAAAAACCTGTTAGACATGGTCAGCGTCGCGACGATTGCCGATATCGTGCCGATGATCGGGGAAAATCGATTGATCGTGCGGCATGGCTTGAAGCGCTTGCCGAAGACGCAGAATCACGGATTGCAGGCATTGCAAAAAGCGGTGGGAATGAATGGTGTCGCCACCTCAATGGATGTGGGTTTTCGCATTGGTCCGCGTCTGAATGCTGCGGGGCGCATGGATCAACCAGAGATGGCATTGGCGATACTGATGTGTCAAAATGCGGAAGATGCCGATGAACTCGCGCAAATGTTGGATGACTTCAATCGCGAACGACAAACGATGGAAGAACGTATGCGGCGCGAAGCATTGCAGATGATGAAAGAATTTGAAAACGATCCAGTGATTGTGTTGGGCTCGCGGGACTGGCATCCGGGTGTGGTCGGTATCGTCGCCTCACGTTTGATGAGGCAGTATCATCGTCCTGCATTCGTGATCTCGATTGATGAGCAGGGCGTAGGCAAAGGCTCTGGCCGTTCGGTAACTGGCGTTTCTTTGGTGGCCGCGATTGATCAGTGTCGCTCGTTGTTGCTAGCTGGTGGTGGCCATGAAATGGCGGCGGGTATCTCCATTCATGAAGAAAATCTCGCGGAGTTTCGCCAACAATTCGGTGAGCATGTTCTTAATACGACAACGAATGAGCAACGCAGCGCGAAACTTTATCTGGACGCTGAATTAGAATTTTCTTGGCTTTCGTTAGATTTCTTAAAATCTTACGAACTGCTGCAACCCTTTGGTAGTGGCAATCCACAACCGGTATTTTTTGCGAGAGAAATTTATCTAAGTCGCCCACCGATGCATCTGAAAAATAAGCATTTGCGATTGTTTTTGCGTCAAGGATCAGCGGGTTTGAACGAACAATCGGCAATGTTTTTTAATGGTGGTGAACGCCAGTTGCCTGATCCGCCGTGGGATGTTGCGTTCACGATTGATCGAAACACGTTCCGCGGTGTCACTAGTTTGCAGATCGTGATTCAAGATGTGCGGGCTTCGCAAAAGTGAGTAGCAAAAAATGAACAAGGGTGACCATTGGCCACCCTTGTTTTTCCAACTAACCGCTAGGAAAAAATTACGGATAGGATGTGGCAATCAATCTCACGAAACCGCGCGGCCCGTTCGCGTCTAGTGTCACTGTGACTTTGTCAATGCCTGGGCTGGTGCCGTAGAAATCATTATCGACAACGATGCTAGCGCCATTAAAGCCTTCGATCGGCTCACTCCATGTAAGTAAATCTGGTGAGGTTTGCAGCACTGGATTGAGGTAGCTAGAGGCATCGGTGCGACGATAAACAATAGTAGCTACACGAGCTCCTGGAGCACCAGTGATGGTGACTTTTGGGATGAAGTCATTGGCATCATTCGCAACTGTGGGGCTGCTGCCGACGATGAATTCGATGCCGTTTGATGCGCCGTCCTTGTCAGGGTCGGCATTAAAAAGCGCGTCATTTCCAGTTAGGTTATAGGAAGTGCCCGTGGCCCACGTTTGGTAAGGCGAGAGTCCACTGCTGACAATGTCAGATGCGTCGCGCGGTTGTAATTGGTATCCTGCAGTGAATGGCGAGATGTTGTCGAATTGTCCCAAGATTCCAGTAATGGCAGCTGGAAAAAATGGCGAATTAGTTGCTGACGAACCAGTTTGAATATATACATCAAGAGTTGTCGTGCCAGCATCATCAGTCACGGGGATGCTAGTTGCTAAGGGCCAGCCTACTGCTGAAGTGGGTGACAGTCCGCTAACTGTTATTAGTTTCCCTTCATAGCTGGCAGGGTCGGCCATTAAAGTTGCTAGAGTGAGGGTGATCGGAGTCGGTTGCGCAGTGGCGACGCCAAGATTGAATACGGAGGAGGCTAGAGAAGTGAAACTCACCTCAGAGAGACCGTTGAATTGAATCACGTTGCCGAAGGTGACATATTCATTGCCGCGGACGTAGGGGCTTTCGTTACTAGCGGAAAAAATATTTAAGCCACTGCCGCTGACTTCTTGGAGGTAGGCACTGGTTCTGTTGATAGAGGCATCGAAATCGCCTTCGGTGCAAACGCCCTGCACGGCGACTTTATCATTGAGATCCAGTGGCACGCCGTTGGCGTCTTGATCGCGGATGTTCGCAATTGGAATAACGACATAGGCTTTGGGTGACGCGCTGAGCGGTGAGAGGGTGCCGCCGCTTTGTTTTGTGGCAATCGTAAAGGCGTAGTTGCCATCATTGGTTAGATCGACAGGAGTGAAAGTGTTAGGCGATTGCAGCCCTGAGATCGTTACTATTAAAGTGTTCGCCGTGGTTAGGGCTGCACCGCTGATGGTGATAGTATTTCCTATAACGCTGGGAGTACCAGTTCCAGTTAGCGTTACATTGCCAATATCGAGCCCTGTAAATACGGATGGTACTGTAACTGTGATTTCGCTAAGTGTCGAATTAGGAAATGTGCCAGTTAGAGTGATGGCAACTGTTTGGCTAGCAAGGTTAGAGCCGAATACCGGGGAGTTGAGCAGCGGACTCGCTGGGGTAATGTTTGAGAGTGTCGCAAGCCCGCTACCGTCGATGGGTGCTGTATAAACGGGTGTCGCGCTATTGCGTGGTGCGGGCACTGCGGTGATGAAGTCAAAGCTGTTCACGTTGGTGTCTAAGGTTCCAGAATTTTGACGAACGACTGCCAGTGAATTGCTCGCCACTGGAGCCGCTGCGGATCCTTCGAAAAGCGTGGATGATCCGTAGCCCACGAAATCGGAAATAGTGGCACTTGCGGGACCGCCTGTGGCAAGTAATGTGTTGTTGCCGATAAGAGCCACTTTGCCATTGGTTCCAGACAGGTTTAACGTACTTATGGCATCAGGCGTTGGCAATGCTGCGCCTACTGCTGCGGTGGACGCTCCTTGCACGAGGAAATAGCCACCCGCAGGAATGTTTCCAATGAGATCTGTTTTAGCAGTAAATGATCCGCTTGAGGATGCGTATTGCACTGACCAACCAGTAATATCGATGGGACCATTGCTGTTGTTGTGAAGTTCGATGAAGTCATGGGTGTAAGTGGCTCCTGAGTTACCACCGCCTCCGTAAACTTGGCTAATCACGACTTGTCCAGGAGTGATCGCAACGGGAACTGAATAAAAGTTCCACAGCGTATTGTCTGATAAGCCACTGTAGTTGTTAGGTGTAGCGGCAGAGTCTTTGATCGCGCCTGAATCGATTGTTATATAGTATCCCGTGCCGGGCGTGAGGTCACTCTGTGGATCGATGGTGACTACTGTATCAAGAATCGTTACGGCAGTAGTGGTGACGTCGATTTCTTCGACGACTAGATCGCCTACTGTTTTCTTGATATATATTTTACCAATTCCTTTTTGCACGCTCTCGCTGAAGGTGGCAATGAGATTGGATGCTACTGCAATATTGGTGCTGTTGTCAGTGGGGTTAACAGTCAGTAATGTCGGAGGTGCTGTGTCGGCGATGGATTTAAAATTCCACAAGGTTTTATCAGAGAGTCCGGCAAAGTTGTTAGGTGTGCCAGCTAAGTCTTTTATGGCGCCAGCATCAATGGTCACATAATAATCAGTGTCGTAGGCTAGATCGTTGGTCGGATCGATGGTGACAATGGCACCACTGATCGTGACGACGGTAGATGCGATGTCGATTTGTTGCACCACAGTGTCGTCGGTGGATTTTTTAATGTAAATATTACCTGTGCCTTTTTGCACTGTTTCGTCGAAGGTTGCTACGAGATTCGAGTTCAGTGCGATATTCGTGGCATTGCCAGCAGGTGTGGTCGGAGTCATCGTCGGCGGTGTCGTGTCGGCGACTGATCCAGCAGTGGTGAAACTCCATGCAGTGGTTGAGCTGAGACCGCCATAATTATTAGGTGTAGTCGCAGTGTCCTTCAAGGCATCAGCATCGATGGTAACATAATATTCGGTGCTGTAATCGAGAGTTATGCTCGGGTTTATGGTTACCACGGCTCCAGTAATGTTGACGGCGCTAGTGGTGATGTCTATGGTTTCCACCGTGCTATTGTCGCTGGTTTTCTTGATAAACACATTGCCAGATGTTCCTTTTTGCATTGCTACATTGAAGGAAGCCACAAGATTGGTATTGATATCGACTGATATGGCATTGTCGGCTGGACTAGTGGGGAGTGTTAGGATCGGTGCACCCGTCGAGGTGATTGAAAGGTTGTCGATTGAGATTTTATCCCTGCTTCCTGCACCAATTACTGTGCCTGCATGGTTATAAAAGCGCAGCCTGGCAGTGGCAGAATTGTTTAAATTCGCTGGCAGTGCCACGTTGCTGATTGATCCGCTGTCAGAGCTGAGCTTGTCGAGCAACTGTGCACCTACGATTTCTGTAAATGTTGAACCATCCGTACTACAGAATACCCGCAATGAGCTTGGTCGCGTGCCGGAGTTATTATCGATAGTGGCCCAGTCAAAACTTAAAGTTCCCGCCGTGCGACCAGTGAGATCTAACAATAGATCGACGGCTACGGCTTCTTGTGGTGTGCTGCTTCCTGTGGATAGAAAGACCAAATTACCAGTTCCTTTTTGTATACCACCTGTCGTGGTAGCAGAAAATGTTGCAGATGATTTTGTGGTTCTCAATCCGCTGGTGACAGTTGTGTCAGTATTATTGATGGCAACCGAACTCCACGGCGCGGTGCCGATGCCACTGGCAAAATTAGCCGTCCAGTTTGCAATGTCGCCAAAGCCTTCGGAGTAATTTCCGCCCGACATCACGTAGGGAGTCGCGGCATTTGCGTGCATGGTTAGAAGTATGGCCGCCGAGATTTTGGCCGCTAAACTCATGAGGGAAGGTCTTGTATTACCTTTTGTGGTTAGTATCTTCATTTTTTGTCTCTCTAGTTTCATAGTTGTGTGGAAGGGTAGGTAATGCTTTTTTGTCAACGACACCTTGTAGCATGAATCAGACCGTTTTTTTGACGAAATCATCTCAACAATTTCGTCACTTGAAAATAAATGAAAAAATCTCTTGATTTCTAGAATTTTCAGAATAAAATGAAAACGTGAGCAGTGAAAGTAAATTATCTATTTCAGAACATGCGGCATTAAAAGCGGCACGTGAGGAATTTGTCTCTCAGTGGGGCGCGCTCGGCTCGCAGTGGGGGATTAACCGCACGATGGCGCAGATTCACGCGTTGTTGATGACGGCGCACCAACCGATCACTACTGATGAGCTGATGGAAGAATTAGAAATCAGCCGCGGCAATGCTCATACCAATGTGAAAGAGTTGATTGCCTGGGGTCTTGTTCGAACCGTGGTGAAACGGGGCGAACGCAAAGAATTTTTTGAGGCGGAAAAAGACGTATGGGAAATCGCGCGCACCGTGGCTCGTGAGAGAAAACGTCGCGAAATCGAGCCAGCACTGGGAGTGCTTCGCGATTGCGTGGAGAAAAGCCGTGAGATGCAAAGCACCGAAGCCAAAGAGTTTAACAAACAAATGCGCCAATTAGAAGAATTCGTGAGTTTTGCCTCGAAAGTAGCTGATCAAGTTTCCGCCATGAAACACGGATTCGCCGTGCAACTGGCCGCCAAGCTACTCGGCTAAACGAATCATTTTTTATCACTATATCTTTCATTATTTTCTGAAAAGAAAAAATAAACAGAAACAAAAATAAATACATTATGAGCCTAGAAACAAACAATACAGTCATCGCCTACGGAGTATATTTAGCCATCGCCATACCGCTTACCGTGTGGGTGGCGCGGACATTGCATAAAAATGGCAGAATTTTTCTCGTGGATTGTTTTCACGGAAATGAAAATCTAGCGGACAGCGTGAATCATTTGTTGGTGGTGGGATTTTATTTGATGAATATTGGTTTCGTTTCTCTCTACATGAAGCTCGAGTTAGATGTGGAGAATACCAAAGGAATTTTTGAGGCGTGCAGCGGCAAATTAGGCGTAGTGATGTTGATTTTAGGAGTCATGCATTTCTTCAATTTATATGTCCTTACCCGCATGAGAAAACGCGCCACTTGGGATACAATGGGGCCACCTGTGCAACCTGCTGGCACGCTTGCCCGATAAAAAATTACGCAGCGATCAACCATGAAAACACTCACAATATTTTACGATCCCCGTTGCGGCATGTGTTCAGCATTTCGCCAATGGTTAGACCGACAAAAAAAATCGGTGCGCGTGGAGTTTGTCGATTATGCAGGTCATGAAGCATGCGAGCGCTTTCCTAATATTGGCGAGTTGCATGCCGATCAAGATATCGTGGTCTTAGCAGACGACGGTCGGTGGTGGCAGGGCAGTTCTGCATGGTTGGTTTGCTTGTGGACTACATTTGAATATCGAGAGTGGGCCTTTCGTTTTGCGGGTGCTCACTGGCAACCACTGGTGAAACGTTTTGTCCATGCACTTTCCACACGACGTCACGCCATTTCACAAATGATGGGATTGAAAAGTGAATCACAATTGTGGCAACAACTGAATACCATGGATGATAAGACATGCAGCACGGGAACTTGCACGATTTCCTCAGCGATGCCTCCAGCATTACCTTTTCTAACAACAGCCAAAGAGCAGGCACAGAATGTGCTCACAAAATAATAATTAAACGAAATAATATGATGAAACCAATCGCAGTTGTATGTGGAGCTAATGGATTTTTGGGACGCTATCTATGTCGCCATTGGGCTCGTAAGGGATACGAAATCGTCGCCATTGCAAGAAATCGTGATGGCTGGAGTGGCGATGGCATGTTTCTCCCGTGGGATGGAAAAAATTCTGGTCCTTGGGAGTTGGCACTTGAGGGAGCTAGTGTGGTCATCAATCTAGCAGGTCGTTCGGTCGATTGTCGCTACGATGCGCGAAACCGTCAGGAGATTTTGGAGTCTCGGGTCGATAGCACCAAGGCGATCGGTCGGGCGATTCGCAAATGCCGCAAAGCACCAGCGATCTGGATGAATTCTAGCACAGCTACCTGGTATCGCCATGCTGAGAATGGCCCGCAGGATGAATGGAATGGAGAGATGGGCACGGGATTTTCGGTAGGTGTCGCACGAGCATGGGAGGAAGCATTTTTCGCCGATGCCACGCCAGCAATAACGCGAAAAATTGCACTGCGCACTGCGATGGTCATGGCGAATGAAAAAAAATCTGTGTTCGATGTGCTGTGCCGCCTCACGCGTTGGGGCTTGGCAGGCACCATGGGCACAGGTCGCCAGCATGTGAGTTGGATTCACATGGATGACTGGCTCGCAGCGATTGATTTTCTCATCGCAGATCCGCTGATGGATGGAGTTTTTAATCTTGTCGCTCCCGAATGCCCTACGAACCGAGAATTGC
>CAIRGO010000061.1 GCA_903878115.1 Akkermansiaceae bacterium
GAGTTCTCTTGGGTTCGTAGTCCCGCTAGGCTCACTGGCTAAGTTTTCTTTGTAAGGCTATTTCATTCTCTGTTTCAAACCGTTTTATCCCGGGGCTTTCACTGACCATTCATTTTTTGAAATTGAGATTGAACCAACCCAGACGCTTCCCGTCGGTCAGATGGTTTGAAGGTGTGCTCACTTCAATTGATCCGTCTCCTGCTATACGCCCAATGTTAAACGCGGCCCCTTCAAGCTGCTTGGGCAAACCCACTCTGACAAGCTCATTGGATTCAAGGTTGTAGACGTAGAGCCGGGTTTCGGCGATACCATGTCCTTGGCAGCAGCTCACAGATTTCCCATCCAGACCCTTTTTCAGAACATGGTATTCAGCAAGCAACGTGTTGTTGTCGATCCACTCCCAAGTCTCAAACCCTTTCGCTCCTTCTTCCGGTGGCTGCTTGGGCAATGCGACTCGCTGCTTTGTTTCGGGATCAATCACAAAGACATTTCGATTGCCTGATATGATAACGATATTCGATACATTAGTCCTGCTGCGCATCGAAACGAAGGGTAGTTCATCGGTTGCCTGGAAAATGATCTCCCCTTTAGAGTTCTTGATTGCCCCTTTGGATGTTGGCTGAGTATACCAGACATATTCAGGACGAGATTCGCTCGTAATTTCCCTTGGCTCACTATTAACTTTACGAGGCACCATTTCAACCTCGGCATCAGAAGATTGGCTCTTGGGTTGGGAAACTGGTTGGGGGCTTGCAGTCGAATCCGTCATGGATGGTGGGGAACTCGTATTGCCAAGCTTAACAATCGTTACAGGCTCGTCTTTACTCGAATTATAAAGAGTGACGCATATTAATAATAAAAGCCCACATGTCACGATAATGATGGTTCTATTGTTCATTGTTTCGCCCTAGGTTGAGTTTTCAAATCTTGGATGATGCCTTCACGTATGGCATTGGCTATTGCTGTTTTGACAGCACCTGCGTTCGGCCCTGTATTGAGCAGAATATCAACCGCATCATCAGTTCGATCATTTGGAGTTTGCGCACCAAAATCAATAAACTCGACCTCACAATAGCCCGCCCGAACGGGATGATAGTTAGCCTCGTTGCCCATGTAAGTGTCTGTAGCGACAGTCGTGTCTTTGTCATAATGCGCGTGCCGGCTACACCCCGTGTCAAATACTTGCATCGCTGGAACCATGTGATCTAGAACGGTATCAATGAACTCCATGTCCTCTGGAAGCGATCCGACTAGATTTGGATTCTGACGCACTTCGAGGCTTCCGCGCACTGTGTGAGAGCGGTCTGGAGCCTTCTTGTCGTCATCCGTAAACGCGTTGAAGTGGATGATGAACAATTGATCAGCGCCATTATCTCGAGCTAGGTAAGCTCGGTCTCGACCGGATACACTCACGTCTGAAGTGCGAGTAATAAGCACCTTTATGTTGAGACGTTGTGCTTGGATATGCTGTTTAAGCGATATCTTCAACTCCTGCCCATAGTTTAGAGCCATCGTTTTTTCCAAAACTTCGCTCGGACTTGTGGAGTTGTTCCACGAGGCGGAGGGAAAGTCTGTTTCTGGCGTTCCTCCGTGACCAGGATCAATCACCACAACTGCCTGAACATCCAAGTCAATCAGTTCGACAGCTGTCGTGCCTTCGATCTGTATCTTAATGCGAGCTTTGTTGAAGCCAATCGGCGGCACGTTCACGCGGATCGCTGTGAAGCCAGCGGCGTCAACAGTTGTTTCCGCCTGCTCGGCTCCGGCATTGGCGTCCTCCTGCGGGATTGGTCGGTAGGCGTGTGCGCCGTATGCAGTTGAACTCTCAAAGCGGTCGCGGTGGGTGACAGCCGCTCTTGCCCAATCTCCTCGAAAGAGCGGTTGGCTCTGTCCTTCGGGAATAAACTTCGCGTCCATCGTCCATGTGATCTTTTTGTCCTTATAAACCGCTCCAACTTTCACTTTCATCTCGCGGTGTGCGATGCGATTGGTGTTGGGAGCCTCCTCGACCATAGAGTTGCTTTCAGGGAGATTTTTGGGGACTTCCGACCCAGCGATCTCGTTATTGTCTGCATCACGGAGTTTTGGTGATAGTTCTTGGACTTCCAATGGACTCAGCAACAGCAACCTCTTCCCATTGGGCATAGGGCTAGGCGCGTTGGCATCGTCGGCTAGGGCTACGATGGCTCCTTCTCCGTTCATGGCGTAGGCGCGGAGGTTGGTGTAGCGGGGTGCTGGATTGGTGGAGCTGATTTTTTGGTTTTCTACTAGTTTGTCTAGTGGGATGTATTTGCCGTTACGTAAAATGTTATGATAGCCTAACATCACTCCATTTTTGGCAATGGCGATGATATTCGTCATAAATGGAGGACGACTGGCTATATGCCATTTATCATTTTTCTCCACCCAAAGCTGAGTGCCGCCTACCGCTAGCCTAGAACGGGAATTGTGATCGTTTTTGTTGATTTGGCAGATGGAGGATGCATAGTTGAGGTAGTTCAATGTTTCTGGCAAAACTTTTTCGACTCCGTTTTTTATGACTACTGTATTGCTCGTATCCCAGAATGTGTCTGTGCCAGTGATTCTTTCTCCCAGAGCGATTCCGTCATCATTTACTGCTTTGATTAATAATTGCGAGTTCGCAGTCCTGTAGGGTGTTTCCCATAGCGGCTGACCTTGTCCTGGAGTAGCAGATGACTGCCATACTTGCCATTTGCGGGAAGTAAATGAATGATCGCCCCCTAATACAGCTAACGCACCAGCGGGACTAGCTACGGAGCGGTAGAAAACGGCTTCCCATTCGTCATCGCTGCGCATTGATGGAGGTATCATAATGGTATCAAGTGTAGGGGGAGTGGCAATCGGTGCAGTTTGCCAAGTGTTGTTGGCGTTCTTTGTCCAGATAGTGGATACATTGGATGAGGATATCTGTTTTATGCCGTCAAGGATTGTATTTGTTATATCTTTTCCATCGATATCAGTAGAATGAACAATGCGCGGAAGGTCGCGAATCACTTTTACATACGACCCATCACCGACGATACTTTCACCGCAGACTGCGGAGGGGTTAACGAAGGCTTGATATAGTGGAGGAGAAAAAGGTGAAGCGTCTCCGGAGACTGGTATTGATTCCGCAGAGGAATTGCTTGGGTCAGGCCAATATTGTCCAGTCAATCGGATTGAGGCAAAGGTGGTGGGTGCTTCTCTAATATCCATAGTCCACATGCCTGCTCGCCAAATCCTGCTGCGTCTTGGCCAAAGAACGGGTCCGGTGCTCTGCTCTTCTCTTATATTATCATTCCAGAGAATGGTGCCAGTATCACCTATGGATGCGTTAAATCCTTCATATGGATCCGACTCATACCAAGTAGGCATTCCTTGATAATTGAGTTGATCTAATTCGATGACAGCATAAGTGGCCTCTCCTGCTGGTTTCCAGTCAATTGCCCAGTCTAGTGGGTCGGCGTCTTCTGTGTCAAGAACGCCATCCAAATCGGAATCGGTTGTTTTGGAAAGTTCTCGCCAGTCATTACTAAATCCTAGGGAATATGATTGAGTGGCAGTGAAGCCATCTTGCCAATAACTAGTATTTGCCTCCAGAAACCCTATGGCGGCAAGGTAGCCCCATTGTGTCGGGTCTTCGGTGATGAGGTTTTGTATTTCACTTGTTTCCCAGTCGTCTGATAGACCGTTCGCGTTTAAATCATTCTCTAACGTGATGCGGATGATTTGCTGGTGGCTTTGGCTGTCATAGGTAGTGGCGGTGATGGAGCCATCGGGAGCGATGTGGACGGGGTTTATCGCTTGATGATAGAGGCATTTAAGGGTCTGTTGAGGCTCGCTGAGCGAGTTTTGGATGCGCAGTCCTTCGAGGCGGATGCAGGTGCCATCGGGGGTGATTTGCCATGGTTTGCTGCCGTTGCCGACCATGCGACCGTTGGTGGTGCTGAGGTGGGTGATATACTCGTTACCAAGACCGGGGGATTTCACCTTTTTGAGAGTGTGAGTGGTGAGATCGGCTAGGTAGTATAGTTGTCGGCTAGTTCCATTAGCATAATCATACTGGCTGAGCAGAATTTTATGATCATCAGAAAACTGGATGATTGATGGATAATTCAGGATGGCACTGTCCTCGCTGGTGGCATTGAGGTCATAGGTCATATATCCATACTCTTGGCGGTAGGCGATGATTTTTGGAAGATAGTGTGCGGGTGTATCGCTCGTTTCTTCTACATATTCATTTTCATAACGTATGAGAACACCATTGTTGTTGATGTGTGTCCAATTATCGTTGTAAGGTAACACTTCAATGAATTCGCCTTTTTCGTTAAGGTGAATTTGCCGTCCATTGCTAGTTGCGTAGATACGATGTCGGCCATTAGGAGAAGCGCACAGGTACGATGGATACAGTATCTCGTTTTCTTCTAGGTAGTCGATTTCGGAATCAAATTCATCGTAATAGTTGCCGTCTGCGGTTCCGTAGCTGTTTAAATTACTGACAATGATAGGTGTGGCGAATGGCGATGAAGAGTCATTTGGATCCGGTGTCAAGATATCAGGCTGTAGCGAACCTGTTTGAGAGAATAGCCATGTGTAGCTGCCATCGCCGTAGTTTTGATTGTCGTAGTTATAAGAATCGGAGTTGATGTGGTTCGTTGTAGGATCAAAATAAAAGGCATAGCGTTGCTCCTTAGACCCGAGCCAATTCCAACTATAGTCATAATGATATTCCCATAAGTTACTGGGAAGCTCTGCCTGCGTAATTACTACCTTGAAATTGTGTTCAGTTACGGATGGGTAGGAAATCAGTTTGTTATGCAAAGAAAAACGCTGAATAAATGATGATCCTGAATCGGCCTGAAAGTTAGAGAAATCATAGGTAGAGAGAATGAATTTACCATTGTCAAAAATTCTGCTTGGATAAGAATTTGTATATTCTTCATCTGTGTAGATCACATCGGTACGGTAGATTCCTGTTGGATTGGTGCCGATTTGGCTTTCTCGGAGGTTGGTGACGCGGTCGCCATCGGGGTCTAGGTTCGCATCGGCGGCGTCGAGCGGGTTAAGGGCCCAAGAAATTTCCCAACTGTCTTGCATGCCATCACTATCGGTATCGGCAAGGCGAGGGTTGGTGCCGTTGGCGAATTCCAGTAGATCGGTGAGGCTATCATTGTCGGTATCGGTAGCGGGGTTGTTTTTGACAAAGGCATTGAATTGATTGGCGTTTTCGAAAGCATCGGGCAGGCCATCTCCATCGGTATCTTGATCGGGTGTGAGCAGCAGTGTTTCTAACATATTATCTTTCCATGCGGTTACCAGAAGAGTTCCGAGTGCGTTGATGGATTTGATGGTTGCTAGGGTGTAGCCACTGGAAGGAGGAAGAATATCTTCGAGTGAGTGACTACGACCGTGGCGGCCAAGTGAGCGGATTGCTTGATAGGTGGTGGGGTCGTAAGTAGTGGCAAGAATTTCCCCCGAATCAACAAGCTCGGTGATATTAGCCCAAGATGACGATTCCTCTTGAGGCGTGAGTGTGTAGAGCGAGGGATCAATGCTAGATGCCTCTGCGGGGATAACGGGAGCGGCACTGAAAATGCGGTATTCCAGCGTATCATTGGCTAGAGTATTGGCCATGCCAGCTAGAGTACCGTTGGGGGAAATTTTACTAAGTTGAGAGTAATTGCCATTTTTTAAGGTGCCTAAATCTGATGCAGTGATTGCCGTAGGATTGTTGTATTTCCAAACAGTAGCGCGTTCTTGACCCTCTGCATTGTTCGCAGTGCCTGCGATAATCGGCGTACTATGATTGGACAGTCCAACAACACTGGCGCCGCTACCACCAGGCAGCGTTGGCATGATGGAACTTTGTATTGCTGTACTTCCTTCATTGAAAGACCATACCAGAGGGCGATTTTGCTCATCAACCGTTCCGTTGGCAGTAATGATTCCGTAGTCATTGATGTAAGCGGTTGTCCACGCATTGAATGATGCCCCTGCAGGTGCGGTGAGAATAAGTGGCGAATGTGTTATCTTGTCGGAGCTTGGCATTTTCCATACGATAGGCTCATAGACGCTGGTCTCACTGTCTAAACTTCTCACCGCAAAAAGATAATTGCCTGATGGCGAAAATGTAACATTGTAGAGGCTATTTATATCGTAATTATCCATCTGACTCAAGAGGGTGATGGGTTCGGCCGAGGGCGATGACCAATAGGAATAGATAGCGGGGTAGTATCCGTGGCGAGTGAGCATCGCGCCGCTCGGTGATTGTGCTACGATTTCGTAAGAATTAGGGGCGTTAGAATCATAGAATGAGAACTGCCCGGCATTTTCCGTGCGCGCCTGTGACCATACTGCCGGCTTGCAGATCCCGTCGCTCGTCCATGCCCTGAAGAAAACTTGTTCGGTGATTTGATCGCCGCTGAAATAGGTGGGGTTGCCGCTGACTACACCATTGCCGAGAGTCGTATTAGTTAGGTCCACGCTCGATGTTCCAGGAAAAGGCCCTAGCTTGCGGATGCGGTAGCTAGGGGCACCGCGCGGGTCAGTGTTTAGGTGAAATTCTTGGAGATTGCTGTAGCCATCGCGATCGAAGTCCAGCGGTGCATCAGCGCGGTCCTCGTAATTCAATCCATTAGTCACTTCCCAGTTGTTAGGAATGCCATCTCCGTCCGTGTCCACGCCAGGGCGAGTATCGATGGGGTTGCCATTTGAGTCAAACACAGGAGGATTCTGCGGATCAGAGCGTAGTAAAAACTCGCCTAGATTGTTGGTACCATCGCTATCATAGTCGAGAAAACCATCATTAGCAAAAGGATTAAAGCCATAAAACTCCTCCCAATCATCCGGCATGCCATCGCCATCGACATCTTGATTGGGCGTAAGGGTGATGATGGCGATGGTTTGCCAATTGGTGTCGTATCGAGTAATAAAAATTTTACCGTTAGGTGTTAGTTTTGTCGGATATACAAAACTACCATCACTGGGCAATGTATCCTCAGGTATGAGAGCATCGCAATTCACACTAACAGAATCTCTCCACAGATGAGAGGTGTATTTACCCATTGTATAAGAGTAAGAAGTGAGCAGCACCATTCCCGCATCAGACAGATCCGAAGCCCAAGCATAATTTTGATCTTCGCGCGGAGATACATCGTGATAACTGCCATCAAAGAAAAATGCGGAATTCCGATAATCGCCATTTGGCATATAGCCGCAACCGCCGCCAGCAAATTCGCCCCATTGATTCAATGCTGCTGGCCACTGCCATTGGTAGGTGGATTCGTTAAAAGTGGGGTTGTCACCCGCTCTGCCGGTTGAGAAAAACATCGAACCCAGTTGCGTGAAAGTAAGATTGTTATTTTCCATCACATCATAGTATGAGCCAATCGCTTGACCGTAGTCATTGATATCGAGGAAGTAATACCAGGAGGTGAAAATTTCATTCGGCAGCACATTGACACCATCCACTACTTGGACGGATTTCCATTCGCCCGTCGTGGTAATTTCATAACCGATCCAGTCCCCGAAATTATTCATGCGATACGCGAAGCAAGCATTCCCATTCAGAGTGAGTTGGGTGACGGAGGCATCACTTTTGAGAATGTAGGATTCCGAAGTGCTCCAGTCGTCAGAATACCATTGAAGGAGGACGTCGCCACGATCATTGATATCAGAAGCGTAAGTAAATCCAGAGGATTTTCCAGGAATGCTAATGGCTTGCTGAGTTCCGTCAGAGTGGATCAACGCCGAATTGCCAGTTTGCGTCCAACTGCCATCTGTTTTGGTACCGTAACTATAATAACTAATCACAATATCACCTGTATCATTGGCAGCAGCGACATAACTTCCCTGATAAAAATAGTCATACTCTTGCGTGTCGTGAACGATTGGATCAATTGGCATTTCCAGCGTCGTCCACTTGCCTAACGGATTTCCGGCGAGTCCGTTAGTTCTGTTCCATAACTCATATTCCTGCAACGTGGTTAGACCATCACTATCAAAATCGCTAGCAGCATCGTCTGTATTGTTAGGATTGTGTGAGTGAGAAATTTCCCAATCGTTAGGAATGCCATCGCCATCCGAATCATCCGCGGTGCCAGGTGATCCAACGGGGCCCAATGTCGGTTCCTGATCCGGTTCGTGGACTAGCGTGTCCTGTTCATCGATCTTCAAGATCAAAGTGGGGGGATCGCTAGGCGGCGATTGTAAGCCGATGACAAGAAAGCTACCTAACAACACACCAAGAATTAGATCATGCAACAAATGAACCGGATATCGGGCAAGTAACATTGCATACTTCGAATCAGTTTTCAGGGCTTGCGGAGTTAAGTGCTTGGGGACTTGAGGTTTCATAAATGACAAAGATTTTTTATTGCAACAAGTAATACTTAACCAACTAACGAATGCCCCAAGGGACGGCAAGAATATTTTACAAAAATGGAAAACTATTTTCGTTAGTTTCTGTGAAATATTTTTTACTTACTATCAAGCTACGGATCAGGTCAATGAGTTGGCAATGATTGCACGCTGCACCGCGACGTGATGCCCCCGCTCATCCAGTTGCATACCGGCAGGCTGTATAATTGATGAAAACGTGAAAGAAGATTCAGAGATTTCTTAACCAATTGCAGATTCTAGTTGATTTTTTGAATCTTTGAAATCCTTTGAAAATCTTGTAACAAATTTGTTGCAAGACCTAGCACGTCCACATGTTTGATTTGATCCGTTTTGTCCGTATCATTTTGATGTAACTTGATGCGTGTGAGTAATCTCAGATGTTATTCTTTAGCACCGGCTTTGATCCATTCCAAAATGGCTTCGCGCATGCTCGGTGCGACCAATGGTAGGGGGAATGGCGGCATGCTGTTGGTGTGGATCATTCCTAAAATCGTGCTCTTTGATGGCGCTTCTAGATTCACTAATTTACGGATGTTTTGGTAGTTGGAGAAATCATGGGCCGTTCCTGGTGCATGACAGATGATGCATTGTTTCTGAATCAAATTATCATTGATCCATCGATAGTTCAGGTCTTCTTTTTTATAGACGATTTCCTCAGCAACTGGGCGTTTCACCAAATCGCGTCCAGCTCGTTTGTCGAAGTAATTCGTTAGATTGGTATAGGTGTCGCCATTGCTTTCTAATAATGGAGAAACCAAATCGAATGAAGGTCCATTAGCGCGAGGAGAGCCTTTCGGGTGATTGCCGTTTAGTTGATTGAGCGTGGCAAATAGATTGAGTTTCAATTCCGCCCCATTGATTGCTTTCAGATGACCAGAAAGCTGTGTGCACATCGCGGGTAGCAAATCTTTGATTTCGAGAAAAAGTTCTTTTTTATCTTCGGATAAATGAGTCGATAAAATTGTTAGGTGATCATGACCGATCATCTCAGGATGGCGAACAGAATACTCAGGAGATCCGTAAGTATGGGTAGCATCAATGTAGTTCCACTGCTGCGCAAAGAACTGCGGGGATTTGATCTGAGCGGCATCGAGAGGTTCGTTAAAGCTAACAGATATTCCGTTTCGGTAGGCACGCCAAGCGATCGGCAATAAGCATTTCTCACCCGTGTAACGGATGCGATGCAAGCAACCTTCATCGACTGCCAAATCCCCCCAACCATCGAAACCAACAACAAAAATTTCTTTCGTTAGAGGATGAAGTGCGATGCGTGCCGCGCCGCTCGATGTCTCCATAGGAAGTTTTATCATGGCCGCTTGTGGCGTCCCTTGGTTAGGATCTCTGAGGATGGCATAAATACTTCCCGAACCAAAACTGGTGCCAACAATACTTTGTCCCAGTGGCCCAAAGGCAGGGTTGTTCAAAAAAATTCGACTGCCGGGGGAGTTATCGATGCCACGTGGCAAGTAGAGAATTCGTTTGAACTTCGAAACGGATTTTTCATTTTCAGGATGGTTCGATTCATAAATCGTGCAAGTGCCATTTCCAGGGTTGCCTTCGGAAGAATCCGATAGAGCGAGACCATCAGGGCGCACTCCTAGCCCCAGTGAGTTGCGCGCTCTGTCGGAGATTTTTTCGACCTTTGCACCATCGGCACTGATGCGGAAAATGCCAGCAGCACCGCATAGATAAAAATTACTATTCGCATCAGTTTCAAGATTTTGATTTTCCTGACCTTGACCACCAAGTTGCAAATTTTGTTTGGTGAAACGCTCATAGTAATCGGCCTCGCCATCATGATTGAAGTCATGCAATTTCATGATGCCGCCCACCGCCGTAACGTAGAGAACATCGCCCACCATTTTCAAGCCGAGTGGGTTGGGAATGCCCGAAGCGAAACGTTTCCAGACGACTTGTTCGAGATTACCGCTGAGTCCAGAAACTTTCCAAATATCGCCCACTAAGGTGCTAATGTAAGAGTCGCCCTTATCATCGAAGGTAAGTCCAGAAGTCGTCATCGGCGTGCCATACGCATTGTGAATCGGCACGGGAATATCGTCCATGGCATATCCAGATCCATGCGCGGCAGGATCAGCGTTGAGTTGTCCTTTTACGGTGGTGGTTTTCGGGAAAAACGTTGGCCCGCCCCTGGTCAGAGTTGCAAGTGCTGCGATTGGTTTTGCTGTTAGTTGATTGGCATTTTCCGATTTTGTTAACCAACAACTGATGCGCAAAGTTTGTCCTTTTTTGCACGCTGGTAAAGACGCTTGGGTGGTTGCATTTTTCTGTGCAACGCTAATTTCTCCTGCTCCTTGTATTTCATAGATCAATGAGTTGACCGTCCCTGTGAGTCTGATTCGAAAGATTCCATCTTTGTATGCGGTGCTGATTTCAGCCTCTTTTTCGATGAGTCCCGCAGCAGGCTCAGGCATCAGGAAACGCATGGTAGGAGCGTCTGCTTGCCATTGGAACGTGCGACTGTAGATGGGAATTTCACCATTGTATTCTACCATTGGCATGTCAAGACACTCAATGCCCGCAATGTTACGTCGATAAATCACATTGTTACTATTAACATAGTATCCAATTGTTGACACCACTGCAGGATTGGCGGTATCGTCGAGCCATTCATTGCCTGAGTTCAAAAAATACTCTTTACCAGTTGCGGACATGTTGAATCCAAAGCGATCCACTTGATAAGAAAATGTGTGGACGGGTGTGGTGAGTTTCGCCTGCAAGATGACTTTTTTCATGCAAGAAGTAGTGGCATCGAAGACGCAAACTGCGTTTTTTTCTTTGTTCGTACCGTCACCAGTGCGGATGAATTGTCCTTCTCTTCGTTCGATTAAGCGAAAATATTCAGCTTCAACGGTGCGATCTTTGACGGCGGAAAAATTTCGCTCGTTGGTATTTCCCCAATGGCCTTGTCGACCACCTTGCAGTCCAGGGTAGGGCGGAAGTAGTTCTGGTATGCTCGGTTGCTTCAAGTAAAATGCCGCTTGTCGGTCATAGAAATCATACAACGTGTATTGATTGATGAGAGCTGCCGCGAAGCGATGTCCCTCGCGACCCAGACTCGTTTGGAAATATTCCTCGTCGGCGAGTGACGAGCGCAATGGCAAGGCATCATATTGCGCCAACAATGATTGCTGGAATAATGCAGCGATGATTAGTGAGTAAATCGGATGAATATTCATGGCGGATCATTTCATGAAAAACTGACGTAGCCAAATTCAGTGGCTAGTTGGAGGCATTCAGCTAGTGGGAGAATTCCTTGTGATGGGGTGGCATGGGAGAGTGAGCATGCGGCGGTGCAGGTCGCGATGTGCAGGCATTCTGATAACGTTAGGTTTTCGTGTAATCCGTATAGCAATCCAGCGGCGAAGGCATCTCCTGCGCCAGTGGCTCCTTTGCTGAATCCATGGGGGATTTTTAATGAGGCTTGGATGCATTGCTCTCGCTTGTGGTTGATGGCCACAGCGCCATGGACGGTGTGGATTGTGACAGTGCGGCGCACTCCTAGATCAATGAGGTCACGAGCAGCCTGCTGAAGAGCTGTGGCATCATCGGCGGCGATGGCGCGATGGAGAACGCGTGAGGCTTCGATTTCATTGATCATCAGGTGATCAGTGTAGCGCATGGAGCTGATGGCGATCTCGCGAAATTGGGGGTGCTCGGTGCTAACCATGTCAACGCTGGTCTCGAGTCCTGCTCTAGTGGCCGCATCGAGTAAATGGGCGGCGTGAGTGCGGCCATCTGCGGCAAATTGATCCATGTGATCAAGTAACATTAAGTAGCCGAGGTGGAGGATGCGTGCGTTGGTATTGTTGAGATCGCAATGCCGCTGATGGAAGATAGCATTGGCACCGCGTTGGTGGAAAAACGTACGACGCCCAGTGCTTTGCACCGTCATCGCATCGGTGTATGAGGTGGCGTATTCGTTGCTGCGGTGTAGCTGAGTGACATCGATGTTGTGCTTAAGACAGTCATCATGAATCCATTGCCCA
>CAIRGO010000062.1 GCA_903878115.1 Akkermansiaceae bacterium
CAAGGCGGCAAGTTCACCGGCATGATGGAAGCGCAGAGCAAGACGACCAACGGTCTGTTCTCGACGCTCAAGGACACCATCAACGAGGTGTTCCTCACTCTCGGCACACCCATCAACGACGCCATTCGTCCCCTGGTGGAACAGGCCATTGCACTCGCTCAAAAACTCGCCCCCTTAGCTGCGCAGGCAGGAACCAAAATCCGCGACGCCGTGCAGTATGTGATCGCCATCTTCAAGAGCGGGCAATTCCTCAACCTCGTCGGCTCGGGACTGCAACTCGGATTTGCCCAAGGCGTGAACTTCCTCTGGGCCACCCTGCGTGCCACCATCGCCGCAGCGGGGCAATACATCGTCGAGATCTTCAAGACGTCCATCACCTACTTCCAAGTGCTCACCACCGCCGACTTCTGGAAAGGCATGGGCAATGCCCTCATTGGCATCTTCCTCAGTGCCGTTGGGTTCCTCCAAAAAGGACTTGCCGAAGCCCTCGAAATCGCCCGACCTCTCGCAGAACTCTTTGGCAAAGGAGAATCGATCAACTCTGCCCAGGGAGCTCTCAGGGAATCCGCCGACATCCTCGATGCCGAAGCAGCTGCCCGCTACAGCGATGCCGGTGACCAACTCGGACCACTCGCGGCCAAGGTGGCAGAGCGGCTCAAGGAAGCGGGAGAAAACATCGTTGGACGCTTCGGTGAAACCTTCCGCAACACGGCTGAGGTGATCGACACTAGCGCGATGCGTGAGCGCATGAATGAGGTGATGGGAACCATCCGCGATGCCCTGCCCAAGCCCGAGGAAATCAAACAAGTCGCCCGTGCCACCACACCGGGAAAATCCAACGTCCCCAATCCGCTGGCCCAAGCAAGCACCACGACCATGGATCCCATCGTCACCTCGCTCGGCAAGGTCGGTGGTGGCGGCTATTCGTCCGGCACTCTCGATGCTCAGCGCGAGAACAACCGACTGACCAGCGAAACGAATCGGATTCTTCGCGCCATGAGCGAGCGTATCAAGCCAAGTGGTGCTGCATCCGTGACTGCCTTCGGTTGACGCCGTGCTCAGGCGTATATGCCGACACACGTTTCCATTCAACCCGGACGCCTCTACCCGCAACCAGGCTACAGCGTTCAGGTCGATAAAGAAGGAAAGTGGACTGCCACGCAAGTATTCCTCTGCCATCGCAGTTCTGCCGTGCAGCTCATGCCGCGCCCTGGAACCTTACATCCGGAAATCGGATTCATCGCTGTCTCACAGGTGACAGTCAATTTCACCGAGGGAGACTTGGCGGAAATCACGTGTCAGTATGCCGGAGCAGAATCCAAGGAGAATGAAAAAGAGAACGCCGTTTACACCATGGGACTCTCGCTTTCTGAGGAACCACTACTGAGTCACAAACGCTACATGGTAATACAGGCAAAGGAGCTTGAGGCACTCCAGTTAATTCAGTCAGGCAAAGACAAGGATGACCAAGGCAACAAACTGCGTGACAAGGTAGTAAGCCAACGTGGTAAGGAAGCCTTGGGTAAGCTCGAGCGCGGTCAGACGAGTTACTACAGCCCACGTGTGACATGGAAAGAATCATGGGTGAGAGACAAGGCAGTCAAAGCTGCTGAGCTCAACAACATTGGCAAAATTGACGATCCTCTCGGTCCTGTGCCACCTCTCGCTGCTGGCCGCAACTGGCTTCTCAACGGCGCGACTCAGACGCAAGATGGCAAAGCGTTTCGCATCGAAATGGAATGGCTCGCCAGTGACCGTGGTGGTTGGGATGCCGAAATTTACACTGACTGATCACCATGCGCTTACCACCAAGAAAAAAACCGGGTGACCCGATTCTCGCCGCCGACTGGAATCTACTTTTGGAGGCCATTGCTGCTCGCACACCTCGCTCTGGTTCTGGTCTTGAACTGATCGCTTCATCGGGAGGATTTGCCTATTCGCGTCCTTATCCAACATCTGCGCCTCACGCGGGACTGCCACCGTTTTCCGTGATCGGCATCGAGAAGGCTGAGAGCAACTACCTTGTCACGATCAAGGAAGGTTGGGTGATCGAGCGAAAGCCGAAGAGTGGCACGAAGCCCGCCGTGAAATTCCACATCCCCAAGGCCGGCGACAAGACACTCGACACAATCCCACGGCCGCAAATCGGCATGGCCATCGCCGACACACTCTGGTGCCGATTTGCTACCGATACGATGGGAGAAATCTCCGACGACCCGCAGGTTTTTTCCTCCTCGGAAAACCAAGACGGCAGCCACTACTACCCCGAAGACCCGGAAGGATCAGGGAGTGACGGCAATTACTTCGTCAAGCTCTTCAAGCTCATCGACGACGGCGGATCACCTGCGGTCGTAGTCTTCCAACAAAGCGACATCGAGCACTGGGCGCAGCTTTGGACTGGCGAGAATGTGGGTGATGGATCACGGGTGTTCAAAGAGCACAACGAGGAGGAAAACGTCTATAAATTCCGCAGAATTGATCGTCGAGCATCACAGCATCAGATCGATGTCATCGAGGAAGCCGACGTCATTCGTGTGCAAGGCAACGACAAGGATGGCACTCTCGCGATCGAAGGAGACTCCAGCTCCAGTGAACCCTTTTTGGAATGGAAGGACGGACTCATGATTACGGAGGGAGAGAAGAAGTTGTTCGTCCGCGAATACATGATTTGCGAATACGGCTCAGCTCGCACGGTGAAATTCATCACACTCGATTAACCATGGCACACCTCATCACTCCCATCACCATCGACGGAGAAGCTCGCTGCTGCCAGCCAGCCACTCGTCGCACGATTGCGATCCTAACCGATGCAGCGACGGAGCTGAGGCCTAACCAGTGGGAAATCTACCGCGCCTACCAAGACAACATCCCCAAACAAGGATCGGTGAAATTTGGCATCTGCTGTGCAACTAACATCGAGATAACACTTAATGGTCAGATCGAAACTCTCAATGCTGGTTTCGACTGGATCCGCGTTTATCACAATGGCGTTGAAGTGTTCTTTCATGAGAGTATCGACACCAGCGATGATCCAGACGACACGGTTGCTGTTGGACCGTTTGTTGTATCGCTGGCACTAGAAGATCGTCCCTGCGGTCACATCATCGAAATCGCTGGCTCAACTGGAGATGGCATCGCAAACAACGACGTTTTCTGGCGAGCCTCTGTGGTAATCGGTTGACAGGTATTCATGAGCGTGAAGCTCCACGTTGATCTGGAAACCCTACAACTCATCGAAAGCCCAGGATTCCGCAATCCTGTGACTTCACTGCGATTCAAACGTGGTGACGCCGCGCAGATTGAAGTGATGTTCCTTTCCAGTGGGACAACTCCTGTGGCGATTGGTGATCCAGTTTCGCTTGAAATTCAGTTCGGAATCAAGCCACGAAATCGCTATGACATCGGCTACTTGGTTCATTCAGCAAATTGGACAATGCCGAGTCCAGAAGCCGAAACACCGGTCTATCTTTGTTCGCCATCGTTCAACACGTTGGAATTGAATTCAGCTTTGGGCTTAGACTCTGCGACAGGCAACGAGCTTTCCGAGATTACTCTGATGGGGGAGCTCACATGGCGCGACGGTATCGCGGAGCCAACTTCCACGCGCACCTTTCTCATTGTCGTGGAAAACGACGTGAACCGTGGCACCGAAGGAGTGCCGACTTCCGCAGAGACACCATATCCAGCACCAGAGAGTATTGTGACTACTGCAGCAATCAGTGCCGCGATCACAGACCACCAGAACGCTGCTGACCCGCATCCCAATTATTTGCGCCATGATGAGCAGGAGTCACTCACATCAACCGAGCAAGCGAATGTCCGAGCAGCGATCAATGCCCCAGAGGCACCTCCTGATCTGAGCATGCCGATGCAGAACATCAATGGGACGTGGTATCCGGCAGTGCTTGATTTTATGCCTACCAACAGCACCGATGCGATGACAGGAGGCACACCAGGTTGGCGAGGAAGACTTGCGTGTTTTAATGGTGATGCTTGGATTTCCACAAAAGATGACATGTCCACCAGTAACGATGGGTGGAAAAACCTCAGCAAACAGAGCGAGCCATTTCTTCAAGTTCATCAGGTCTCAGTCAATAGCTATGAAAGTTGGATTTCCTTTGGGTATCTGCAGGCCGGTCAAAACTACCATGTGAGGTTCGATAATTTTTCGTCTGTTCCGTATGGTGATTACTTCGGAATCTTAAATGTTAATTATGGTGCTGGTTCGTTTTCTAATGTGCAGCTTGTAAACGCAGCTTTTCTCAATCCATACATCAGCTCCTTGGGAGACTTCTCAGCAGTTCTATCCGACGCGCCTGCAAGTTTATCAGATATTTTTGCAGAGTTCACCTTCACTTCCGACCTATCCTTCGACTGGGCGGGCTATACCTTCTATGGCTATTTTGGATCAGGCTATGAAGTCAGCTTCACCGTCACTATCACCAGACTATCATGAACCAGAATCCCACACAGTATTTGGAAATTCGCAAAGCCAATTTTGCTCGCAGGCAACTTCTGGAATCCACATGGAAGCAACGTATGACACAGGGCATCACTGTCGGTAGTCTCACTCTTCGATGCGACGAAACGGATCGCAGCTCCTTCAGTCAACTCCTTGTCATGCTGGCAGAGGCAGAGCGACTGGAGCAACTGCCACAGACGGTTCCGATTACCGATCGCGGCGGAAACATCCACATGAAGACCGTGGCGGAACTGCGCGGGCTCCTGCTGGCCTATGGCAGTGCCTACCAATCACTTTGGGTGCAGAAAGCACAGTTGCACGCAGCCATCGAGCAAGCGGAGAGCATGGAATCTTTGGATGCTATCACCATCAACTTCACATGACCATGCGCACACACTTCGACATCGATTACATTCTCAAGGCCATCGTTGGCGTAGCTTCACCAGTGATTGGAATCATTACCTCACTTCAAGAGCAGGTCGAGTGGACGCTGCGCGTGGCATCACTTTTAGTCGGCCTCATCGTCGGCATCATGTCGCTGGTGAGCATGATCAAGAAACTTAGGAATCGTTGACGCCAGAAAATGCTTGTCATGAAATCTCTAAAACACCTCAGCCTCGCTAAAAAAATTACAGGACTTGTCTCTGCTATTAACGTCATTTCATTCGTAGTATTTCCAGGGGGGGAGAACTAGCAACACATCCATGAGGTCATTGAAAATTGAGTGATCAAAATTTGCTCCTTTGCAGAATCATTTCTTTTTTGTCGCCGTGTTTTGTCTCCTAGTCTTTTAAATCGGAGATGGCGGCGAATAATTCGCGGGGATCTCTATTTGCGCGTTCGAGTAGTTCTTTTATTCTGGTGCTGAGGTGTAGTTCTTAGTCTGTCATTGGTATTGTATTTGAGGTACTGATTTTAAG
>CAIRGO010000063.1 GCA_903878115.1 Akkermansiaceae bacterium
CAAAATTGTTCTTAAAGGCCTGCAAGGTCCCGTGACGGTAAAAGGCAATAAATTCACCAGCGTGATGCCTCCGCATAACGACCTCGATGACCAAAAAATCGCCGATGTTCTCACCTACGCCCGTCAATCATGGTCGAACGATGCCCCCGCTGTCAGCGCTGACCAAGTCAAAGCGATTCGCGAAAAAGTCAAAACCCAGACAGCCCCGTGGACCGCAAAAGAATTAGGCAAAGAGTAAGTGCGGGTGATGTTACCGCGGAAAAGAACGCCAGTCATTTCTCCACCGTGACCGGCGTACCGATCTTCACCTTGCCATAAATGATTGGCATGATCGCACTTGGCCCGCGGATGCAGGCGTGGGATGCGGCACGGCGCGAACGCGGCAGTGGTCCGATGTGGTGACCTACACCATCCCAAGTGAGACGCATCCAGTAGCGCATCGGCGCGCCGACGAATTTTCCGCCCTCTGGCACTACCCCCGGGGTTTCACCATCGACCTGATTGCCTTCAACATCGAAAACTTTGCCATAGCTGTTCGATGATTTATCGACGATTTTTTCCAGAACTCTGTAACTCCCCGGAGGAGTGGGGCGCGATGGCACTCCGCTCGAAATGGGATAATCGATCACCACTTGGTCGCCGTTCATAAAAAATCCCCGTTGCGTGGCGAGAGAAATAACGATCCGTGAATTGTCGGAATTGGTGGCTGATAGCAGTGACTCATCTTTCCACACATTCATCGTTTTTGGGTAATCCACTTCTGCCTTGAAATGATCGTAACTGCCAACTGGATAAGGATTGGTCGGTCTGCCCCTGGAATCGACCGGTTTGCCATCGGGTCCGAGTTTGATCTTGTTCGCACAACTAGCGAGAAGAATCACAATGGCGCTGGCTAGCAGACGAAGGAAGTATTTCGAATTTTTCATGATGGAGATAGGACGTGTTGAAGGAATGAGGGGTGAAATGCGAAACATATTACAATTACCTAGCAGTAAACAACGCAACAGCCTTGCGGACTGCCTCAGCTATCACGATTGTGCAGACGTTCATGAGTTGTAATAGTAGTCAACGGGTAGGTGCGGTCAAGACTATTTAGTGAAAAGTATTTATCATTTGTGAGGATTTTCTCTATGTTTATCGATGCATATGAGCATATGTTGATCTCTTCGTGGACGATCTTTTGTTTGACTACGCGGGCGAGTTGGGCAAGTGGAAAATGATTGATAGAAGATCAGGACTACTGTTTTCCTTAGTTTGTGGCGGTGTGTACACTCTCTAATTATCGATAACTATTCAGAAATAAATCTGTTATTGAGTTTTCAATAAATTGAAATTCGCTTGTCCAGCCTGAAAATTTTCTTGCTTCATCTGCTGAATTCAGGCGGAATTCATTAGCCCTTTTTTGCCAATGCGTTGGACAAAGTTTTTCTCGTTCTCCAAACCCAATTTCCTATGAGCCTGCATAAAATAGTCGGTATAATCTTATTAGCTACTTTTTCTCAAGCTTCTGGTCAACATCTGAACCACCGCCAACGCGTGGCGGAGCCGCTGGGTGTTTCGAGTAAGAAAACATCTCTCGTTTTTTCTGAGATCATGTTTCACCCCGCGACACGGGTGGATGGCAAAAACGTAGAATTTATTGAAATCTACAACACGAATCCGTGGCCCGAGGATGTTACCGGATGGCGCATTTCTGGCGATTTGGACTATGCATTTGCACCGGGTGCAAGCATTCCCGCACAGGGGTTTATTGTCATTGCTGCGGTGCCGGCAGATGTGCAGACGGCGTATGGAGTCTCAGGTGTGTTAGGGCCGTTCACTGGAGCACTTTCTAATGAGGGTGGCTCGCTTCGTCTCCGTCGGGCCAATGATGCCATCGTGCTCGAAGCCATCTGGAACGACGGGCCTGATTGGCCTGCGGCTGCTGATGGTTCTGGTCATTCCCTCATTCTAGAGCGCCCAAGTTACGGAGAAGGCGACCCGCGAGCTTGGGCAGCCAGCGGTTTAATCGGAGGGACGCCAGGTTCTGCCAACCCGACACCCACGGGCAGTCTCCAGTATATTAGAATCAACGAAATCCTAGCTCACTCCACGGTCGGGACGGATTTTATCGAGGTCTTCAACAGCAGTCCCATCTCGGTGGACATCGGCGGATGCTGGATTTCTGACGACGAAGATGTGCTCGGAAAATATCAGATTCCCGCCGCTACAATCTTGCCTGCCATGGGGCGTATGAGTTTCAGTCAGACCACGCTCGGCTTTGCCCTGAGTGCGCAAGGCGAGACTGTTTATCTCACTAACCCCGCGAAAACTCGTGTTCTTGATGCTGTGCGCTACCGAGGTCAACTGCCCGACACTGCCAGCGGGCGTTTCCCTGATGGTGAAGGGGGCTTTCGTCGCCTCAGTGCGGCGACTTCTGCAGCGGCCAATAGCGCCCCGGCGCGCGGTCCGGTGGTGATCAATGAAATCTACTTTCATCCGATCACCAACGACTCGGAGGAAGAATGGCTTGAGCTGCGTAACCTCACCGCAACGCCAGTCAGCCTTGAGGGATGGAGGATCAGTGATGGGATCAGTTTTGACTTTCCTGCTGGCACTACGATTGCCGCTAACGGCTACCTCGTCGTGGCAAAAAACCCCGCACGTGTTCTCGCGAATCATCCGACTCTCTCTGCCGCGCTCGTGCTTGGTCCTTTTATCGGAACTCTCGCTGATGGCGGAGAAGAGCTCGTGCTGGGCAGCCCTGTAACCATCTCCACGGTGACTGGTCCGCTGACGTATTATGCAGCTGTGGACGAGAGCGCCTACGCCGACAAATCTCGCTGGTCGCAGTGGGCCGATGGCGGCGGCAGTAGCTTGGAACTGGCCGACGCGAGGGATAATTCTACGCCGCTCTGGCTCGATAGCAATGAATCGGCAAAGGCGCCGTGGACGCTCGTTCAGACCACGGGAGTGCTGGACCATGTTAACCTCAACACGGGTGCTACTGCTAGCAGATTCGATCTGTGCCTGCTGAATGCGGGCGAATCGTTGGTGGATGAACTTGAGGTTATCCCTTCGGGCGGTTCGAATATTGTGACTAACGGCGGATTTGAAGACGGCATCGGCACTTGGTTGGTGCAGGGATCGCACAATCGTTCCGTGATAGAAAACACCGGATACGCGGGAACCAAATCACTGCGCATCATCGCCACTGGCCGCGGCGACTCACTGCCGAACCGCGTCCGCGGGCTCATGACCGCAACCCTTGCCACCAATTCTACCGCCACACTTCGTGCTCGAGCACGTTGGCTGCGCGGCTCACCGGAGTTATTGCTTCGCTTGCGCGGGGGCGGCCTAGAGGCGTATGGAGCACTCACCGTACCGACAAATCTTGGCACCCCAGGAGCCATCAACAGCCGAGCTTTAGCAAATGCTGCACCAGCCATCACCGATGTGTTGCATAGCCCGACACTGCCAGCGGCTGGTGTCGCTTTCCAAGTGTCAGCTCGAGTTCAGGATCCAAGTGGTCTCGCGAACGTGCAATTGAAGTATCGCTTAGACCCTTCTACAACGCTGACGACGGTGGCGATGCTCGACAATGGAGCGAGTGGAGATCTGCTTGCGGGCGATGGGATTTTTACTGGCACGATCCCCGCTCAGACGGCGGGTGCCTTGCTCGGTTTCACGGTCACCGCAGCCGATTCCGCTGCTGCCAGCGCGATTTTTCCTCCCACGGGGGAATGTCTCGTTCGTGTCGGCGATACCCTGCCAACCGGGGCGTTTGGGGCATATTCGATGTGGATCACCAGCTCCACGCTGAGCGCTTGGTCAGCGCGATTGATCAAGACCAATGAAAACTTTCCAATTACTTTTCTGCAAAACACCAGCCGGGTTTTTTACGGCACAGGCGCTCACTTCGCCCAGTTTAACGACGGCACTGCTACAGGTAATCCCACCAACGCATTTGTTGGCTACTCCATTTCACTTCCCGCAGGTGAACCGCTGCTGGGGGAAGATGAGGTGACGCTCGATTACCCGATCCGTGATACCACCAACCAGCGCGAGCAGCTCATGCACTGGATGCTGGAGCAAATGAAGCTGCCGACGCTCCACCGGCGCGATGTGCATCTCATGGTGAACGGTGCGCGGCGTTTTACAACAGCCATTCCCATCTATCACGACTGCCATCAGCCTGGCGGAGACTTCGTTAATTCCAATTTTCCCGATGATGCGAATGGGCGCCTGATCAAGACCAGTCGTTGGGACGAATACAGCGGAACTAATACGGTGCTGGCGGGGGATTTCAACTCGCTGCTGCCCTTCACCACAACGGGTGGAGTTTACAAAACGGCCCGCTACCGCTGGTGCTGGATGCCGCGCTCCTCGGAAGGCAGTGAGAACGATTTCGCCGATATTTTCAACCTCGTCACGGCCACTAACATCTCCGGTAGCGGTGCGGCTTACATTGATGGAGTCAACGCACTCGTCGATGTAAATCAATGGATGGGCAATTTTGCATTCGCTGACCTGTGCGCTTACTGGGACACGTTTGGAAACCCCAATGACAAAAACGCCTACCTCTACAAACCTACTATAAGTGGCTGGAAAGTCATTACCAATGACTTAGATATCGGAATTGGTCAGGATAATGGCAATCACCATCCTTCGATCGAGCCGCTCTTCGCAGCGGGCATTGATCCACCTGTTCAGAAGATGTTCGATACCCCAGCGCTCGTCCGACCTTATTGGCGTGCGATGCAGGAGTCGCTCAACACCTTTTTCAGTGGGGCCGTTGTCACCACCCGCCTGACTCAGCGATACAATGGATACATCGCCAATGGTGTGCCCGTGGTCTCGCCATTTGTGGCTAGTGACTACTACTCTGTGTCCAGAGGCGGCAACCCCGCAATCACAGGTGGCATCCCAGAATGGATCAACCTGCGCGCGGCTTATGTGCAGTCACAGCTCGCCACTGTCGCCGCGTCCTTCAGCGTCAATGGTTCAACCTCAATCACTACCACGACTAGTCCCATCACGATCACCGGGACTGCGCCCGTTAATGTCAAAACAATCACTTTTAACGGAATAGAACTCCCGCTCACTTGGACCACGGTCACATCATGGAGCGCCAGCGTTAGCGTGGCCGGAGGCACAAACCCACTCGTGATTCGTGCTTTAGACGGTGCTGGCACACAAATCGGAATTACTACTCTGAACGTAACATTTACTGGCACCAATGCTTGGCCTGCCCTTCGCATTAATGAATGGCTAGCCGACAACGCTGCACTGGTCTTCGATCCCGCCGATGGAGACAGCGAAGATTGGCTGGAACTGCACAATCCCACAGCAACCCCAGTAAGTCTTGCGAACTGGACTCTGAGCGATACTTCTCCCTCCGCTACGACATTCCTCATCCCATTTGGATACACCATCCCCGCCAATGGTTACTTGCTGGTGTGGGCTGACAGTGAGACGATCCAAAACACGGGGAGCGGACAACTCCACGTGCCATTTAAGCTTAGCAACAACGGGGAAACTCTCACGCTCCGAGCTCCAGACGGCACGATCGTGGATACCGTAACGATCGGCACGCAGGTCAAAAATATCAGCCAAGGACGTATCCCAACCGGTAGCGCAGTGATCGATTATCTGTTCTCCCACACCGCCGCCACGGCGAATTCTGCGATGCTGCCACTGCCAACGATTAGCGCGACAGCAAGCGGAGCTGTGATTACCATCAAGCTGACGACAACTCCCGAGTTCACCTACCAAGTTCAGTTCAGCGACAATCTCGCCGAAGGCAGTTGGACGAATCATAGCGCTGCCATCAAAGCCACCGGCGCAACATGGGAGATTACCGATAACATCAATAATCAGTCGCGCCGTTTTTATAGAGCGGTGCGCACGCCATAACTCAGCCTCCTACATTGAGAAGACTGAAAAAATGGGCAACTGCAGGACAAACATTTATTCCATCATTTCCTCGCATGATCGGGCAAGTCTAGGACTGGTGGTTTGTTAAGTGCTGGGCGGTCGAATGGGTCGCCGTATTTGGTGAAATCGTTGAGAAATCCTCCTTGGCTCAGGAAAAATCTCCCTTGATCCACTCCCATGTAGCGATCGAGACGATCAGATTTACCTGTGCCATCATGGCTGAAGTTTGCGCGGGTGATTTCGATCCATTTTTTATCGCTGGTGAAAATCCATTGGTTGCCGAAATATGCCTTGCGTTGCAAATGACCGTTACCGCCACCAAAGTTTTCGCTGAAGCTATAGAGGCCGCTTAGGTATTTGCCCTCTTTCGGAGCGCGCCAGCTAGAGATGAGCATCCACGCTTTTTTTTCTGGATGAAACCAGTAACCAGCGAAGATGGTATGATTTTCATCGATCACGTTGGCAGTCATAAAAAACTTTTGCACTTCGCCGGTTTTCCA
>CAIRGO010000064.1 GCA_903878115.1 Akkermansiaceae bacterium
ACGCCCATAAGCGAGTAGTTTTTGCGCATGTCACGTAAGATCACGATGGCGATTGCAGGGATGCATATCGAGAGTGGAACTTTTTCGCCATTGCGCAGTCGTATGGGGGATTTTCTGGCACTGCGGGGCGATGAAATGCTTACTCGTTATCCATTTCTCGCGGACAAAGAGTTTACAGAAATTGAGGCCTTTCCCTTAGTTCATTTCCGAGCGATGCCAGGGGGGATGATCGTGCGGGAAGATTACGAAACAATGAAGCAGGAAATTCTTGATTGTTTGCGAGCGCTTGAAAAAATGCCTGATGCTTTTTATTTTGATGTTCATGGAGCCATGACCGTAGAAGGAAGTGTGGATGCAGAAGCTAATTTGTTAGCCTCTATCCGAGCGGTATTACCTGAGGGTGTCGTCGTCACATGCAGTCAAGATTTGCATGGAAATGTATCCGCATCATTGGTGGCGATGGTTGATGTGATGACGACATACCGGACAGCACCACATGTCGATTGGATGGAGACGCGCGAACGAGCGGTGCGATTATTGCTGCGCTGTTTTCATGAAAAAACGAAGCCATTTCTCGCCTACGTGCCGATTCCCGTGTTGGTTTCCGGTGAAATGTCGAGCACTGAGTATGAACCCGGTCGAAGTCTCTACGCTCCTATAGCAAAGGAATCAACAACTCCCGGTGTGTGGGATGCCTCGTTATGGGTCGGCTATGCTTGGGCTGATCAATCACGCGCGATGGCTTCAGTGGTGGTAATCGGCAATGATCGTAACGCAGTAAAGAAACTAGCAGAAAAGATCGCGCAACGCTACTGGGATGCGCGCACAAAATTTGCCTTTATTACAGAAGCCGGACCAGTAAAGTGGTGCGTGGAGCAAGCTCTAGCAAGCGAGGAAAAACCTGTTTTTTGCAGTGATGCAGGAGACAATCCAACGGCAGGTGGAGCAGGCGACGTCACGGCAACATTGAAATTTTTGTTAGCGCATGATGATTTTTTGTCTGCGAAACGCAGTGCGATATTTGCCTCGATTCCAGATCAGGCCGCCCTTGCAAAAATGATCTCAGCTGGAGTAGGGCAGCAGGTGGAAGTTGAGTTAGGAGGAAAACTTGACCCCGTTCATGGAAGTCCTCTCACTGTCAAAGGAACGGTTGTTTCGTTGATCGAAGGTGACGATGCCCAAGGAGTATTAAAATGCGGCGGGGTGAAAGTGATCGTATCAGGACGCCGTCGACCGTATCATTTACGGCAAGATTTTCTAGCTCTCGGGCTCGATCCTCTAATGACAGATCTGACAGTGGTAAAAATCGGCTACCTAGAACCAGAGTTAAAAGCAATGGCTCGCCGTCATTGGTTGATTTTATCCCCTGGGGGCGTCCGAGCAGATTATTGGAACCTAGATTACCGTCATTTATCGAGACCGATGTTTCCCATGGATCAGGATTTTTCTTGGCAAGCACAAGCTCAATTGTTCGGTGGCGAATCATAATTTTTTCCGATAACTGCATCGCGCTATTGCTATGCTAGCATTGATGTGCTAGAGATTTTTCGCAGCATGCGAACACGTTCATGGCAGATGGTTTTTTCTTGGCTCCCTCAACCGGGTGCAGCAACCAAAAAACGTATCTCATCGCAAATCCAAGATCAAACACTCACGATATGGTGCCAAGAAACCGCTACTTCTCTTGGACTACCAGAGTTAGCGAGACGTGTGCAAGTATCATGGAATTCACGCATGCAAACAACCGCAGGGAGGGCATGGTGGCCGGATCGTTTGATCGAGCTCAATCCAAAGATTGAAAAAATCGATACCGAACAAAAATGGCGCACGCTGCGCCATGAGCTCGCTCATTTGATCGCCTATGAACGCTGTGGGAGGCGGCGCATTGAGCCACACGGCATCGAATGGCAACAAGCCTGCGCCGATCTCGGCATCGCCAATGAAAGCGTCTATCATCAATTGCCATTGAAACGCCGCACCTTGGCGAAAAAATTTATTTATTACTGCCCACATTGTTTGGACGAATTCAAACGCGTCCAAAAAATCAAACGCAAGTTAGCATGTTATCGCTGTTGTAAAAAGTTCAACTGTGGATGCTACGATACCCGCTTTCGTTTGTTGGAAAAAAAAGCGTGAGCCATTTATTTGCCGTCGATGGACTTGGGCGATTTCGCCTTAATCGAGCTTTCGAGAAACTCAATAATTTTATCCGCGACATTTTTATTCGTAGTTTTTTCAATACCCTCTAATCCAGGTGAAGAGTTCACCTCGATGACCAGTGGCCCACGTTGTGAGCGCAGCAAATCAACCCCAGCCAAGTGCAAGCCCATCACTTTCGCAGCGCGAATGGCGGTCTTGCGCTCCTCGGGAGAAATGGAGATTTTTTTCGCTACGCCACCGCGATGCAGGTTCGAGCGAAATTCACCATCAATCCCCTGCCTTTCCATGGAGGCAATTACTTTTCCACCTAACACAATGCATCGAATATCGGCCCCTTTTGACTCGGCGATGTATTCTTGTACGAGGATATCAGCTCGCACTTCTTTAAATGCTTCGATTACTGATTCCGCTGCTTTTTTCGTCTCGGCGAGCACTACACCCATCCCTTGCGTACCTTGCAAAAGTTTCACGACCAACGGCGCACCACCGCACATCTTGATTAACTCATTCGTAGCATCGATCGAGTGCGCAAACCCAGTAACAGGAAGCCCGATTCCTTTTTTCGCCAGCAATTGTAGACTGCGTAATTTATCGCGCGAACGAGAAATTGCCACACTATCGTTAAGCGTAAAAACGCCCATCATTTCGAACTGTCGGACCACCGCATTACCATACGCAGTATGCTGAACGGCGATGCGTGGAATGATTGCGTCTGCTTGCAACTCTTCGCCTTCTAAATAAATGCGTGGCTTGCTGGAGGTGATGTTCATGTAGCAACGCAGATAGTCAACGACGCGCACATGATGGCCACGAGCGGTAGCGGCATTGACCAGAGAATCAGTACTATAAAGAGCGGAATTCCGCGAAAGGATGATGAGATTCATGAGGGAGAAAAATATGTTAGATCGCCTAGCAGATAGTCCGATTGTGGATCGATCATGAAATATCCAGACATGGCGCGGCGGCCAATGAGGACAGGACATTTCATCTTGCTGCGGTTAGCAAGAGTGAGTTCTATGGGAAATTGCAAGCCGCCCGCAAAGGTAACGATGGTTTTAATGACGACGCGCGTTCGCGATAAGCCTGTGGAGTTTTTGATATTCTTATGATGTGAAACGCTAGCGGTGCAATTGATCAATTGGTTCTCGCGCGAACGCGTATCAAAATGAACCGTTTGCCCATCATCTGCTAGATGAATATTTTCAGCGTGCAGGGTAGAGGTTCGCGCACCGCTATCCACTTTTGCGATAATGGCAGCAATGGATAGTCCATGAAAAGCGACCCATTCATGGCGGCCTAACAAAATTCGTGTGCTAGCTTTATGAGTCGTAGGCAGGGCTAATTCTTCCACGATATTCGCAGAAGCAGCTTTACGGAAGACCCGAGTTGCTTGCCATGTGCCCTGTTGATGTTTCATGTTAGTGGAAGGTCATTTTATCACAGTGAACGTAAAATTGATATGCGAATATTTGTGACATTATCGCGACAAGCAGCAATTGATGAGTTGCCAGATGGAAGTTTGCAGACTATAAACAGCGCACCTTGAAAGAAGCTGCGCGTGGAGTAAAACGATGGTTGCTGGTGCTGGCATTGCTCGCGCTCGGTATATTTTTGTGCTTCTGGCGCTTGCCGATTGAGAAGCAAAATGTAGCAGATCATTTGCGTGGATTTCCAGAAGCTAGCACGCAAATGCATGGCTTACGAGTATACATACTAGCGGTCGTATTTCTCTTACCTGCCTTAGCAGCCTTTTTTTATGCCACTTCAACCGTGCTCAACCGCTGGCTAACGCGCGAGTTCCTGCATGCATTTTTGATTTGTTTTGGAGGTATTTTAGCAGTGTATATGCTATTGGACTTCTCGAGTAAGGAATCGGCTTTTGAAGAAAGTGGTTCCGTGCTTTTCGGCGCGTGGCGTTTTTATTCGGAATACTCCCCTGCGCTACTCACTTTGTTGCTTCCTTTTGGGATGTTGCTATCGGTGCTTTTTTGCGTGGGGAAAGTATCACGCTCACGCGAACTAGTTGCGGCATTACAGAGTGGCGTTAGCATGTGGCGTTTGATGTTGCCAATTTATGGGTTTGGTGTTTTGGCAACATTGTTTTGTATCGCTTGCAATTTCCACTGGGCACCGCAATCAGAAGGAATGAAATCGGCGAATCTCGATGAAGTCAGAGGCAAGACGGGAATCCAGGCTACGGACCTTGTATTCTTTTATCCGAAAGGCCGACGTATGTGGAAGGTTGCAAATTTTCCCCGCGAATTTGATCAAGGAGTGCCGTTGACCGGTGTAGAGGTGACAACCTTACACAAAGATGGTTCGCTAGCATCACGACTATATGCCGATGAAGCAAAATGGTCATCATCCTTAGGGCAATGGCAATTTTCTCGTGTAGAGTTGGCTGATCATCACAAAAATCAAGCGCCAATCTTTGTGAATCCAATGGAACCCTACATCAAAGACGACTGGAACGAGACACCCGCACAAATCATTCAACAAGGTGCAGGAGCGCAATACTTGGGCGTGCCGGACTTGACGGGAATGATGAAAAATTCTGTTAAGGAAGAATGGCAACAAAGTGAATCAGCGCGTTACGCAACGCAATGGCACTATCGGTGGGCCTTGCCTCTTAGTTGCTTTGTTTATGTTTTAGTGGCGATACCGCTGGCCCTTTTTGTGACTCGACGTGCTTCTGGTGCCAGCATTGCTGTAGCGATTGGCTCTGCTATTTTCATGGTTTTATTGACATCTGTCTTACTTGCCTTGGGCGAATCGGAAAACATGAATCCAGCGCTCGCAGTCTGGCTTCCTATCGGGATTTTCACGGCCTTAGGTTTTCTATTGATGCTACGACGCAATGCAGGTCGCGCGCTCTGGCCAATTTTTGGTAAATAAGTCTTTACGCAAAAACGCTGAATATATTTGCACGATTAACGCGACGAGCTTTCGAAAAGAAAAGCGTTTGCCACATCAAACATGAGCAAAAAGATCGCGTAGGTAAGTCAACGAATAGATTCCAGTGCTATGACCATCGTTCCAAAATAACTGTAAGGCATATCCACCCACAGGAACAATTTGTCGAAGTTGATATGATGTATCTTTTAACTCCACATGCGGACGCACCACTCGTCCCAAGGCATCAGGCTCTCCTTGGCATGCCGCACATGGACAGGCGCGACGCAACATCGGCAATGGCAGATAGATTTCTATGCCATCTTGAAATGTGAGACAAAGCTCTTCCATGATGACTGCCATATTTTCAATGCGTAAACTACTCACAGCGAAAGCATAACGGGTAATGCGCGAATGCGCAAAGTGAATTTTCCTCCTACGCGTCGGTGTCGGATCATCATACTAGCTCTTGCTGCTATTTCATGAACGGCAATTCAGCTCGGATTTTTGAGAAAAATTACTGTCATTGTCAGCCTTGATGGCAGCTTGATTGATGTGAGAACACGATTTTAGTTCAGCAAAACTAAGACCTCCACGCTGGATCGTATTTCTTTCGTAAAGCATTTCATCGCCTTTCCCATTCAACAACATCCGCCAATCCCAGCGCTGGCGTTTCGATTCCTCACGCTGGTTGCGAATGGCACTCGTACAGTTAGTGGTGAGAGCATTATACCAGCGTGGCTTAACGTGTAGGGTGTTCATCGCTTGCAGATATTCCAAGAATGCATCACGCGTTTGCTCTGCCGTAGCATTTGTCCGATAAAGATAAACATCCTCGCCCTTGCGAAAATTGGTGCGTAGTCGAATCAGATCACGCTCATCAGCGACAATGTAGATGAGTTCATACTGACGATAGATGCCACCAATCGCTGAGTATTTCTCCCCCACTTCTTTACGAGTTTCGATGGAAAAACAAATCGGCGGCGCATCAGCAAACTGAAAACTAGCGATAGGATGAGCCATCCATGGCGACCCCCAGTAGGTGATTGCAATATCGCATCCCGCGAGTTGAGAAAGACGGACGGTGCGAGTTTCCCAGGTGGTGGTGTAGTCACTCTCACTGCGATAGTCGTTCCTTCGCACATTGTGAATCGTAATTTCATCTCCCTTAATTTCGGCCCACGGAGATTCGGCAACGTCTTGCTGCCAGTTGCGTTGATTCGATGACCGAAGCGAGAACCACCAAAGGAGAATTAATAGGATCAAGGAGGCAACGCCTAACAATTCCCGCCATGGTCCGCGAATGCGATAAGCAATCATACCACAGCCAATCAGTAAGCCAAACGCTGCAAACTTACTCATTGCTGATTACGGAAAATCGTAAATAATCGCCCCCATAGCCCATAACAATGCGCATATCGTAAGCAACCACAGCAAAAGAATAAGCACCCGCATTAGGCGACGCTTACAAGCGGATATTGGCATTTTATTGTGAGAAATATTAGCTGACATATTAGGCGTTATCGCGTGATTAAAGCTTGATAATTTGTGAAAAAACGTTGAATCAATTGGCTAAAATACGTAAGCGGAAACGATTTTTGTTGCATTACCAGGGGGGACACGTGGCATACTCGGGCATGGAATCACATGAATGGAACGATAAAACAGAAGATGGAAAACGGTATTTTCGCGCTACGATTCATGCTGGTTCGTGGAGGTTTCAAAAAACCCTCAAGACCGATCCTGATTGGGAGTCCATTCCAAATCCCGATGCTGAATTGTGGCTAAAGTTGCGCGAGATTTTATGGAAAAAATACCAGCGCAAGCGTGGTTCGTGGACAATCATTGAACGCATCGATAAAATGTTGGAGAAAAATTTCGGCATTCATATCAAGTCAGAAAATGAATGAAAAGACCGCGCAATGGCTTGTATGGGATCGGCAACATTGCTGGCATCCTTTCACCAATCAATTGGATTGGTGTGATCCATCGTTCGAACCATTGATCATCGAGCGCGGCCAAGGAGTCTGGCTCTGGGATTCGGAGGGACGAAAGTATTTTGATGGGAATTCTTCCATCTGGACAAATATTCACGGTCACTCACATCCACATATCAACGCTGCAATGAAGGCGCAGATCGAGGAAATTTCACATAGTTCATTTCTCGGATTTGGCAATGCACGAGCCTCCGAACTAGCCGCGGCACTGTGCGATTTTTTTCCATCAAATACCTTAGAGCGAGTATTTTTTTCTGATGATGGATCCACCGCAGTGGAGTGCGCAGTAAAGATGGCATTACAGTATCGCATGCAATCGGGCAAACCTCAGCGCACCAAATTGGTCGCTTTTGCCAATGCCTATCATGGCGACACCATGGGAGCAGCCTCTCTTGGCGGCGTGAGTTTGTTTTTTGAACGATTTCGCAAATTTGGTATGGATGTCAGTTTTGTGAGAAATCTCGATGAGCTATATTTGTTGGATAACACGACCATCTCCGCCGTGGTGATTGAACCATTGATCCAAGGCGTCAATCAAATGCACCTGTGGCCTACAGGCATGCTGAAACAACTGCGCAATTGGTGTAACGCCAAAGATGTGCACTTAATTTTGGATGAAGTCATGACCGGCTTTGGCAGATCAGGAACGATGTTTGCTTGCGAACAAGAAGATGTAATTCCTGATTTCCTTTGCCTCGCAAAAGGACTCACGGGCGGTTATCTTCCTCTCGCCGCCACCATGACCACGGATGCGATCTATCGCGCATTTTTAGGCAGTGAAAATACTTTCTACTATGGACATAGTTACACTGCAAATCCTCTCGGTTGTGCCGCCGCCCTTGCGAATTTGCAATTGTTTAAAACGGAAAATACCCTCGCGGATATACGCGCAAAATCCGATGAATTCGGCAAATTGTTAGAAGATAACTTTTCCCGCCATGTAATCCGGCGATGTGGCATGATGTCAGGCATAGAAGTTCGCCAAAACAACGGCTCACCCTATGCAGCATCGGAGCAAGTCGGCGCGCGCATCTGCTATGCTGCCCGCAATCATGGATTATTAACCCGCCCCATCCGTGACACCATCGTGTTAATGCCACCACTCTGCAGCACCATCGAGGAACTACGCTACGCGGTCAACGCCCTTAGTGCGGCGATGGAAGATGTTTGTGGTGCTTGATGCTGGAAAGAGAATTACCGAAAAACCGCAACCCTTCGCAGTCTGGACTGCTTCTTCGGCGTCTAGAATTTTGTATTGGAAATAAGCCAGAAAATCGATACAAACGCGTGTGGACGAAAATAGTAGCGAAAGAGATCATGGCGTGCAACCATTGGATGAGTTGATGAATGCTTGGGGTGTAAGCAATCATGATTTAGTGGAAGCGTCTCCCGAACAACTCAATCACAAGCAAGTGGCGAAGGCACGGAGAGGCCGACAATTGACTCTCCACATGATGCAAAAAGTCATGCGCGGATTCAATATCTCAATCTGGAATCAATTGAAAAAAGAGGAAAAGGAAAAATATTTTGAGTATCCTCATTCATGGCTTTTTTCCTACGCTAAGGGTTATCAAGCAGGACGTGTAGATCCGAATGATGCGCTGAAGGAAATCGTGCGCGGGCGATGAGCGAAATCACCATCGTCGGCATGGGCTTAGCAGGATCATGTCTTGCGTGGCAATTATGGCGGCGTGGGGTGGCATTTCGGATCATCGATAACAATGAAATCGGCAGTTCCCATGTCGCCGCAGGATTGGTGCAAGCGGTGACCGGAAAAAACTGCACGGTCTCGTGGCGATATAAAGAATTTGTCGCTGAAGCAGAGCCATTCTATCGGGAGATCGAAACCATTCTCCATGATCAATTTTGGTTTCCGTTAGAAGTCTTGCGTTTGATTTTTCCGCACGAAGAAAAACGCATGATCGGAAAACTTTTCAGTGGAGAATCGCTCGCATGGGTCAAGGGTGAACTACACGATCATGCATGGCCAACAGCGAAAGCATACATTTTACATGGAGCGGCGCGCATGGACGTGCCTAAATTTATCCGTGCCACTCGTGCTTTTTTCGATTCTCATGGATTGATCGATTCTACTGATCACGCTATCGCAAAAACAAGCGATATCACTGTCTGGTGCGGCGGCGCGGCGGGTTTGCTGCGACAGCAACCGATTGTTTGGCGGCAACGCTGTGCGAAGGGTGAAATTCTAACAATTCGTGCGCACGGATGGCAACAAACTCGACTCGTGGTAGGTCGTGGATGGATGGTGCCGATTGGTGATGATTGTTACAAAGTAGGAGCCACCTACGACTGGGATAGTGTAGCCACTGGAACAACTAAAGAGGCGCGAACGTATTTGGAAAAGTTAGCCACAGAACTCGCAGCGGGCGACTACGAAGTGATCGCTCACGAGGCTGGCATCCGTCCCATTGTGCGAAAAAGTCAGCCAGTGATCGGTCCCTTACCAGATGATCCGAGACAAGTGGTATTTAATGGTCTTGGATCAAAAGGATCCTTGTGTGCGCCAACCGTATCGCGCCAGTTAGCCGAGTGGTTGATCAGCGGAGCCATGATTGATGAAGACTTGAGTTCGCTCGATTATTTTGCAAAACTCTCGAATCCCTGATATGAAGTCGATGATAAAAAGACCTACTGAACAAGCGCAGTCTTGGATTAGCGCCGCATTATCGGAAGGCGATTGCGCAATCGATGCAACTGTCGGCAATGGTCATGACACCTTATTTCTAGCACGCTGTGTGGGTGATCGCGGAAGAGTCATCGGATTCGATGTACAGCAAGTGGCGATCGATGCGGCACAAAAACTTTTGTTAGAAAATCAAATCGATGCTGGCATTGTCGATTTCCACTGCTGCTCCCACGGAGTATTGGCCAATCATGTAAAGACACCCGTTGCCGCTGTGATGTTTAATTTAGGATATCTTCCCGGAGCAGACCACTCGCTCATCACCACGAAAGACGAAACGCTTGTTGCCCTGCAAGCAGCGGCTCAACTCCTTCAGCCTGGTGGATTGATCACAGTCGTGTGTTATCCCGGACATCCGGGAGGCGACGAAGAAATGTCGGGAGTGATCGCATGGGCCACGGCGCTAGATGGCAACTGGCAAGTTGTGAAATACGAAAAAATCGGCACGCTGAAAAAAGCCCCCGTTTTGTTAGCGATAGAGAAGAAAGGATCGCAATTATGAATGATGAGCAATGGATGATGATTGCCTTAGCGCAGGCGAAACATGGCATCGGAAAAACCGCTCCCAACCCACCTGTCGGCGCCGTGATCGTAAAAGACGAAACGTTGTTAGGCTCTGGCTGGCACCGGAAAGCTGGCATGCCACATGCCGAACGCGAAGCGATCGCTGATGCAGTCGCCCGCTCTGGTGCACAATCGCTCGTCGACTCCACCGCCTATGTGACGCTGGAACCCTGCTCAACGCATGGTCGCACGCCGCCCTGTGTGCAAGGACTCATCGATGCTGGTATCACCCGTGTGGTCTATGCCTGCGAGGATCCCAACCCCAAACATGCGGGACGAGCTGACATTTTGTTGGCGAATCATGGCATCGAAGTAGTCAAAGGAATCTGCCGTGAAGCTGCCGAAAAAATCCTGCGTCCTTTCGCCAAAGTGCAGCGCACAGGATTGCCTTGGGTCATTCTAAAAACAGCGATGAGTCTTGATGGTCGCATCACTCGCCCCGCTGGGGAAAGCCAGTGGCTAACAGGTGAATCATCACGTCGCGATGTGCAATCGTTGCGCGCTGAAGTTGACCTCATCATGACCAGCGGTGAAACGGTGCGCAGGGACATGCCCGCCTTGACCATTCGCATCCCTGAGTTATTAGAAGGCCGCGAGCAGCCTTGGCGATTAGTCCTCAGCCATCATGCAGATTCCTTGCCGAAAGATGCCCCACTATTTACCGATCCATTTGCACATCGCACCCTTGTTCGGTCGGGAGACATCGCCGGCATTTTACGTGAAATCGTAAGAGATATGGGAATACTATCCGTCTTGGTAGAAGCGGGAGGAAAACTGGCGAACGACCTTATCCAGCAGGACCTTGTTGATGAAATGGTATACTATTTAGCACCGATGATCACGGGAGGATTGCCAGCCGTTGCGGGTGACGGATTTGCCACGAAAAATCTAACCGAAATTGAATGGTCGGTGATTGATCAAGACGTAAAGTTCCGTGGCTTATTTCGCGCCGAAGCAGAGCCGCGATAAAATGGAGAGAATCGCAGACTGAGCTTGTGAAATGACTCAGGTGCGACTAGGTTTCCGCGCGGATGACCGAAAAAATTGATCGTGGCGAAGCGCAACCGGCGTGGGGCTCCTTTTGGGCCTTAGTTGGCATGCAGATCCAGAACTCGTTTACTGTGAGTTCGATCAAGTTTTTACTGATTCCTCTTGGCGCTTGGTTATCATCGCGACACTTGGGTGGCAAGCTACCAGGAGTCACCGAGTATGTGCTGAGTATTTTATTGGTATTGCCCTATTTGATCCTAGCCCCCACTGCTGGCTGGCTAGCGGATCGATTTGCGAAAAGTGCAATCATCAAAATTTCCAGTTGGGCACAGTGGTTGATTGTATTTCTTTTGTTAGGTGCCCTATGGCTTCGATCGCTGGAATTGGCATTTCTGTGTTTCTTTCTCTACTCCACGCAATGTTGCTTGCTTAGCCCAGCGAAATTAGGAGTGGTAAAAGAATTAGTCGGCTCTAAACGCCTCGCATTCGCCACAGGAGTCGTTGAGGGCACGGTGATCCTTGCCATTCTTGCAGGACAAATTCTTGGCGGTCTGTGGTTTGATCGCAATTCTCATCTCATGGATGGATGGAGTGCCGCGAGCAATGTCATGTTGTGGATGATCGGCATTGCGTTGTCGGGAGCGCTGGTGGCGCAAATGATCCATCGGACACGAGCGCAAAGTGCTGAGCCATTTACCACCGCATTGATGTTCCGGCATTGGAAGGATACGAGAGTGGTTTGGGGAGATCGTGATTTGCGATTTTGCGCTGTAGGCACCGCCTACTTCTGGGGCTTCGCTGGATTTGTCAATTTAGTCGTCGTAGAAATCGCCAAGCACTTGCATCCAGACGGTTCCAATATTGGCACTACGATTTCTAAAATGATGCTCTTTGCCAGTTTGGGTATTGCCAGCGGCAGCGTGTTTGCTGGAATGTTAAGCAAACGAGGGATTGAATGGTCGCTGGCACCGATCGGCTTGATTCTCATGAGTAGCGGACTATTTACACTAAGCCAAGTGGATACGGCTAGTCATCTACTACCGATTTTCCTAGCAATTTCTGGAACAGGAGCCGCCATGTTTTTAGTGCCACTGCATACTTTTGTGCAAGATCATCCGCCAGCGGACAAACGCGGCACTGTAATTTCTGTTTCAAATTTCCTTAACAATATCGGCGGCATCACGGCAGTATTGGTGCAATTTGCAATGATGAAAAGTGGGCTGAAAGTGCAACACCAATTTTTTGTTCTGGGCGTGTTCACATTAATCATCGCAATCATCGCGATCAAAAAATGGCTGCCAGAAATGCTGCGCGTAGTAATTCTGCCTATCGTTCGTTTGATCTATCGGATTCGTGTGCTTGGACATGATCATATCCCAGATAAAGGCGGAGTGATGTTATTACCCAATCATGTGACGTGGGCAGATTCGTTTTTCATCTCGGCTGCTTGCCATCGGCGCGTGCGTTTCGTTATGTATGAAGGATTTATGAAAACGGCCGGGGTTTCATGGTTTGCGAAACTATTCGATACCGTACCCATTTCCGCCAGCAAGGCAAAAGATGCGATTCGGATCGTGGCAGAAGCGTTAGAAAATGGTGACGTTGTTTGCCTCTTTGCCGAAGGCGAACTCACACGCACTGGTTGCTTGTTAGAAATCAAACGTGGATTTGAATTGATGGCTCGTAAGGCCAATTGTCCCGTGGTGCCTATGTGGATGGATGGGGCATGGGGCTCGCTCTTTTCATTTGAGCGCGGGAAATTTTTCAAAAAAGTCCCCTACTCCATTCCTTATGGAATCACCGTCGCGATCGAAGCGCCGATTGCTGCACATGATGCATCAGTCACAGTCGTGCGCCAATCGATGTGCATGGCCAGCGCTAGCGCATTAAAATCGCGTGCCGAAAAAGCAGGACTACTTGAGAAAACAAATTCCGCGAACTGGATCAACGGAATGCAAATAGGCCACATCAATGCGATTCAGCGCAAACAAGAATTTGCCTTATGGGAAGGCGATCCTACTGCCACTAGTCTCCCATCTTTCGCTATCGGTTTTGCTGGGATTTATAAAAATCAAGTCGTAGTTAAAGAGAACGAACTATTTACGGTGAATGCCTGGGTAGGTGGTGAAGCGACGCGACAATTCTTAATGAAATCAACCCACACCTTCACCGATCTGGTGTTTTATGATTTCGATAATGTTTCGAGTGAAGTACCTGCTGGAGTATTGCATTGCGCCTGCTATGCACAGCAAGGGATTGTGATCGCGATGTCGATGCCGAACCCTCCTAAGGGCGCAGAGACAAGTGAGTTGCAGAAAGGCGCAGTAAAAGACTCTGTAGGTCGGCTACTGCCTGGGTTTCACCTCGAAATCATCGATACTGATCAACTCATCGTCAAAGGCCCAGCCTTGCCAAGTGACGGCTTACCGTTGCCACATGGCGCACGGATTGATGCACAAGGTTTTGTCTTCTTGCCTTCCGCAGCGCACACTGTATAAGTCAACGCGATGAATGCAGAATTGGCTATTGTGTTAGGCTCAGGGCTCGGGGTATTAGCTGAGCATTTGCAAATCGAAGAAACGTTAGGTTTTGCCGAAGCTGGATTGCCCGTCTCTCATGTTGCAGGTCATGCAGGTCGCTTTGTGATGGGCACATTGGCAGGGAAAAAAATCATTGCGATGCAAGGTCGCATTCATTTGTATGAAGGACATGATGCTAAATCAGTAAGTTCAGGGATTCGTTGGCTGCATGAGCACGGAGTAAAACGCATCATTCTCACCAATGCAGCGGGCACTTTGCGTGCTGATTTTCCTCCTGGAAATTGGATGATGTTAGAAGACCACCTCAATCTAACGGGTACGTCACCACTCGAAGGAGGGGCGAATTTCATCGACATGTCAGAAGTTTACTCGCGCGCATGGAGAAATGAATTTCTTGCCGAATCACAACGCTTGGCCATGCCCTTACACCAAGGTGTATACGCCGGCTTGCGCGGCCCACAATATGAAACTCCTGCGGAAATCCGGATGTTGCGCACGATGGGAGCAGATGCCGTAGGCATGAGCACAGTGCTAGAGGCCATGCAAGCCAAAGCGTTAGGTATGGAAGTGTTAGGTTTTTCATGTCTAACGAATTGGGCGGCGGGAATCTCCTCGGATGGATTGGATCATGCTGATGTCTTAGCCACAGGAAAAATTGCTGCAAGCGCGATGGTGAGTTTGCTTACCGCTTCGCTTTCCAAAATTTCCTTGTAACTCTGCGCATGGTTGCTAATGTATAAACATGTCAAACTTCATAGGATGGATCGTGTTAGGTCTGATTGCTGGCGGCCTCGCTAAATTATTGCTGCCAGGAAATCAAAAAGACGGCTGTTTGATGACGATCGTGCTGGGCATTGCTGGAGCAGTATTAGGCGGATGGCTGGGTCATTTTTTGACATTTTTGCCTGACAACAAGCCGTATGGCATGATCCCATCACTCGGATCAATCATTACAGGGACTCTTGGCGCGTTTTTGTTATTGCTGATTTTTCACAAATCACGCAAAGAAAAATAATCTCAATTTATTGCAATCAATCATGCTTGCTATTCGCTGGGCATTAGAGAAATCTAATGCCCATGCGTTACGCCGAAAAATTATCCAAACGAATCATCGAATCACATTCTCGCCTGTGTGTAGGACTTGATCCACGACCTACCGAAAATGATCTCTCGCAGGTGGAAGATTTTTTAAAATCGGTCGTCGATCAAACTTGGCAATATGCTGCTGCGTTCAAGCCGAATATGGCCTATTTTGAAGCGATGGGCCTGCGCGGAATAGAGATTCTCGATCGTCTGTTAGGCTGGATGCCACGTGAAGTGCCCATCATTTTGGATGCGAAACGCAGTGACATTGGCGAGACGCAAAAATATTACGCGCAAAGTTATTTCCAGCATTGGAATGTGGATGCCGTAACATTAAATCCATTTCTTGGTTATGATTCGATCGAGCCATTTCTTGGCTGGGAGGGCAAGGGCATCTATCTACTAGCCGTGACTTCAAACGCAGGTTCGGCGGATTTTCAGCGTCAAACATTGATGGATGGTCGCTCAGTATTTGAACTCGTGACCGCACTCGGTCAGCGTTCTGTGACGGAAGAAAAACTAACCGATGTCGGCTACGTTGTCGGGCTCACCAATGCTGCCGATGTGTTAGCAAAAATTCCCGATGCGCCATTATTGATTCCTGGATTAGGAGCGCAAGGCGGTGATTTAGCAAGCCTAGCAGCGGCAGCAAGAACCGCACCTGATGTGATCAATGTATCACGTGGCATTTTGTATGCAGGTGATGACAAAACGTTTGCCCAACGAGCGGAACATTGGTCGACGATGATTCGTGAAGCTTTAGCTGAATAAATCCCCGTTAGGGCTGCTCTTTTTTTGACTGCAGCACGCGTTGATGAATGAGTTCTACTAGGTGGTGAGCTAAGTGCTCTTTCGTATCAACCGGCAGTCGGGTATTTTCCGAGGCTTCGATGATCAATACTTCGTTTTCGTGAGAGTCAAAGCCGATATCACTACGTGAAACATCGTTTGCGATGATCATATCGCAGTTCTTGCGAGTCAACTTTTCTCGCGCATTACTTTCCAAGTTTTCAGTTTCCGCGGCAAAGCCGACGAGGTATCCGTTAAATTGGAAAACCGTCCTCGCTGAGCCGAGGATATCCGGTGTTTTTGTGAGGACAAGAGTGATACTGTCAGCAGATTTTTTTATTTTCTGTGTGGCAACATGATCTGGCGCGTAGTCAGCTACTGCGGCGCAGAAAATGGCTACATCAAAATGCTGAATCGAGTGCGATACGGCATCGAACATTTCCTGTGCAGATTCGACGGGAATGAAATCTACGCGATCAGGTATATCCAATTGGGTAGGACCAGAGATCAGCAAAACATGGTGGTCTTTTTTGATGAATGCATGAGCTAGAGCATAGCCCATGCGACCAGATGAACGATTCGATAAAAAGCGCACCGGGTCAATCGCTTCACGCGTTGGCCCGGCGGTAATGAGAACTTTCACTCAGGAATAGGTGAGATGACCTAACGAAGTTAAGGAGCTTCTACTTTCTTTGCATCGCTCACCGGTGGCTTGTCATCAGGCTTCTTCTCCTCGGCTTTCTTAACGTCTGGTTTTTTCCCATCAGGCTTTTTCTCTTTTTCGTCAGGCGATGGTTTAGTTGGATCAGCATCGGGAGCAGGCGCAGCGGCATTAGGATCGGCAAGTTTGGCTAATTCTGCACGGAGTTCTTCGAGTGCTTTTTTGCCATCTTCAATGTCCTTCGTCGAGGCGATGGTGGAAATTTCACCGAGGATTGTTTTGGCATCTTTGTCACCATTTTGGATCGCGATGTTAGCCCAAGCCCATGCTTGTGGGATGTTTTTCTTCGTGCCTGCACCAGCCGCCATAAGTCGAGCTACCGAGCTTGCCCCTTGTGCATTTCCGCTCTTAGCAGATGCTTCATAAAGCTGACCGGCTTGTGAGAAATTTTGCACTACTCCGTATCCTTTTTCATAGAGTGTAGCGAGGTTGTTCATGGCAACGGCGTTGCCACTTTGAGCAGCGCGCTGGAACCAACCTGCAGCAGCAGCAGGATCTGCGATGCCCATTGCGCCAGAAAGGTAGAACAACGCCATTTCGTTTTGCGCTTGTCCTACACCACCAGTCGCGGCATTGAGCAAATGGTCATATGCGAGGCGACCTGCAGCAACTTTTTCCTCAGGTTTACGATTGTCAGGTTCTGGTGCTTTTAGCAATTTCGCGGCATAGCGATAGCTTCCCATCGGATTACCAATTGCGGCGGCTTTGCGCAGCCATTCAGTTCCTTTAGTGTCATCTTTAGCAATAGAGTCTTTTTCCTCTTTCGCCTCTTTTCCTTCTAAGTAGAAGTCAGCCGCACGCAGCGCACAATCGATTTGCTTTGCTTCGCCGCCTTTTTCATACTGAACCAAAGCTGCTTTGACGTCTTTTTTCACATTTTCTTCAAAATCACCCAAGGCGAGGTAAGCGTCGTATTGTTTTTCTTCGATCGCTTTTGCAAGCATATCGCGCCCTTCTTGCTCATTACGGATCGCCTCATCGCCATTCAGCAAACGCGATCCAGCAGCAACCATGGAGCTCTTATCTCCTAGGGTAATGGCTTTTTGAAAGAGCTCTAACGCTTTTTTAGAATCTTTTTTATCTTTGAATTCATCAATGCCGTCGTAAAGTTTCGCTAAAGCTGTGATCGATGGAATATCGCCAGCCTCACCAGCGGAAGTCCACCAAGTCACTGCTTGATCAAAATCAGGCTTCCCGGTGATGACCCCTTTTAAGTAAGCCTCTCCAAGAATCCTACCAGCGTTGCCTGGGTCTTTTTGCGCGGCTTCTTCGAGATTTTTTTTGCCCTGATCGCGTTCGGTTTTTTCTTTGGAACTAAGCAAAATAAGCGCCAGACGATAGGTGGCATCTTTTTGACCTGCGGTACTGGCTTTGCCATAATATTCAAGTGCTTTTTCACGAGACATCTCAACTCCACGACCACTTTCATAGGCAAAGCCTAACAAGAATAGCGCATCTGAATTCCCGTTCTCTGCAAGCGGACGTGCGATATCGATGGCCTTCACGTGGCGTCCTTCATTAAAAGCATCGAGAGCTTCCTTCATAGGCCCCTCTACTTTGGCGGGGACAGCTGCTTTATCATCGGTGCCCAGGCTAACGGCTGCGGCAAGTGGCTGAACGACTAGGGCGAAGATCAACGGAATAAGAGGATTGAGTTTCATAATATTTAATACTTTGGGACGCGTAGTTTGCTGATTTTTTATGATTTAGCAAGTCGTAGATTTAATTTTTATTGTTATATTTATTATTTTTTTATTTCCGCAAAAAAAGAGCCTCGCCAACGAAAGAGAAGTCTGATTCTCTGCGTTTACCATATTATGCTAGAGCTACAGGATGTTTGTTTTTCGATTAAAAAAGACGGCGAAGAAGTCAATCTCGTCGACCACGTATCCCTATGTGTGCCGCGTGGTCACTTCATGGCCATCGTTGGACCATCGGGATGCGGCAAAACAACGTTGCTGAAAACCATAGCCGGATTGAATGCGGAAAGCGGCGGCACATTGTTGTGGAACGGGAACAGTTTGTCAGATGGCTTTGATTTTGATCCATCAGAAATCGGTTATGTGCCGCAGTTTTCGATCGCCTATGATCCGCTCACAGTTGATGAATCTGTAGAGGCAGCTACGCGACTAAGAGTCAAAACTCGTAACAATGAAGAACTGGACGCGCGGATCGACAAAGCACTCGAAGAAACAGGCTTGGCCGCGATTGCGGATCGACCAGTGAAAGTTCTCTCTGGTGGCCAAAAACGCCGACTCGGATTGGCGATGGAATTGGTATCCGATCCAAAAATTTTGCTATGTGACGAGGTGACGTCGGGCTTAGATCCACGATCCGAGCGAGAAATTGTCAAATTGCTACACGAGCTATCAAGAAAGGATGGTAGGATTGTGATGTCCGTGACTCACTCCTTGGCGCATTTGGAGCTTTATGACTCGATTTTAGTGCTGCATGAAGGACGAGTGGCATTTCATGGTCCTCCTGATATGCTAACGCATTATTTTTCCGTCAAAGATACCGAAGAAGTATATCCTCGCCTTGCGACACAGGCCTCCGAGCGCTGGCAAAGTTCATGGGCAAAACACCGCGTTGCCTACTATGAAAAAATCGAACGATTGCGTTCGCGATTGATGAAAGAGGGTGAGCTACATGTCCCAGACATGCCTACTCTCTCGGATGATCCCGAGGAAAATAATAAGGACTCTACGATCCCCACACCCGGGATCATCAGTCAATTTGCTACGCTGCTATCGCGTCGTTGGCGGATCTTTTTCCGAGACCGCGGACAAGTCTTTCTGCAACTTGCGATCATGCTTTGCTTTCCCGTATTAGTTTCTTTATTCAGTGATAAAGCCAACGTGCCGATCCGCTCACTTTCTGACATGCGTCAATCCGATATGATGTTAGAAATCACCGAACAACAAAATGTAAAACAGGATACCATGAAGGCGGGCTCTGCATTGTCAGGCATTATCATGTTTCAAGTGGTGTTGTTGGGGCTGATGGGATCTAACAATTCTGCGCGTGAAATCGCTGGAGAACGGATGATTTATGAAAAAGAGAAATTTGGCGGTCTTCGACCATCGGCTTACCTCGCGAGTAAAATCGCCTTTCTTTCCTGTTTGGTCGTTGCTCAGTCATTATGGATGGCGATTTTTGTGAATTTCTTCTCGCCGTTTGACGGGGCCTTTGGGCAACATGCAATTTTCCTACTGATGTGCAATGGTGCTATTACGGCAGTATGTTTGGGTATTTCTGCGATGATGAAAACGGCAGAGCAAGCATCACTGCTTTCCATCTACCTCGTAGGCTTTCAACTGCCACTATCCGGGGCGGTTTTGGCATTACCAGAGAAAATTGAGTTCATCACGCGGCCTTTTATTTCAGCCTATTGGGCGTGGTCCGGATCTGTAGAAGCACTGGCGACTGCGAAGAACAACGCGGTCAAATCAGTGATTTCAACGAGTATTTCTGCCCAAGACCTATGCATCTATTTACTGGCACTGCACATCGCGATCGGGTTGCTGGTAGCGTGGATGGGGTCTAAACGCCACCAATGGGAATAATTTTGATTTTTTTCCTCCACAACTCCTTCAATTTCTGGTAGTTCAATCTCTATGGCACGTCGCGCTAGTTCTGGTCCCAATATCACCGCCGTTATCGGAATCGCGGTATTCGTCATTGCTGCCGTCATTGGCGGGAAATTTTTACTGGGAGGCAACAAACAAAAAATCAAGGGGGCATCGCTGATTTCGATGAGTGATTATCTCGATAACGGCAACTCGATGCGCGGCAATGAGTATCTCGTGGAAGGCACCGTGGACCAACGCTGGCCGCGCGATAACGGCCAAGTCGTTTCCATCAATGTGAAAGATAGCGGCGATCTGATTCCGATTGAAATCCCCTCTACTTTCAATGACTTAAACATCGAACGTCAGCAAAAATATACCATTAAGGTAAAATTCCGTGAGGGAGGGATCGCGGTCGCTACACAAATCGAACGTCAATAATCAGTCTTATAATTCACGAAATATCACAACCACTTTGCATATGAAAAACTCTCTTCTCGTTCTCGCTCTGAGCATGTCATGCTTCGCCCAAGTCTACGTGCCGCCATCTCAACCTGCTGGAGGTAGCGCACCGCCAGCGAACAACAATACAACCATCGAACGCGCTCCTCAACAATCATCCGCACCGTTGGTAGGCAATGAAGTACCATTCGTCGATCCATCGGCAGAGACAGTAACATTCAATGGCAGAAATTTCGCCATCGCCGACAACAGACTATTTGCTGCACGTTTTGAGCGCTACCTCAACGAACCAGAAGACGATAACGTAGCGGCCGTCGAGTATCGCAAAACGATCGATGACATTTTGGAACTCGTATCACCACACCACGTAGGCGGGCCGAATTTGTATGCAGCATTCAAACTGCTCCCGAAAGCCTCCAACTATCCAGGCGATGCAAAACTCTGTGACTCGCTTTCCCAAGCGGTCTATGTAGCTATGGTGTCTCGCAACAATGTGGAAGGCTCCAAAAAATTGATGGAAGCGCTCGAAGATGAGAAGCAACGAGTGATCCGTGCCGCTGACTGGAAAGCAGCACAAGAAAAAGACCCCACTCTGAATCAAACTGGTTCATCCACAGGCGGTGGAGGAGGAGCGACACAAGGAGGAGCTCGCCAAGGTGGTGGTGGTGGAAACGGTCAATCTGGAGCTCCAGGACAACGGTCTGGTGCCGCCACCGATCCTGGTCGTGGTCAGCAATCACTCCTTTATATGGACATGCAACGTCGCATTCTTGAGATCGAAGCGATGAAGAAAAAAAATGAACTCAAAGGTGAGGTTCAGATCGTTCAAGCGAAAATTCAGTATCAAGCACTGATGATGCAATTTTTCATGCAACGTCGATTCCAACACGTTTTGATGGCATCACGTTTTTACAATCAAATTTGGAACGATGGCGATTCCACACTGCACATTGATAAAAACTCCGACACTTCAAAGTTATTCAATGAGTCCGTTGGCTTCAGCCCCACAGTAGCAAGTCTCGATAGCTTTTCCTCAGAGTTTATACGCGACTGTGATAAAGGAGTAGAGGCCTTCAATTTCCTCGCTGATAAAGGCGAACTCGAGTCAGCTGCCAAGCGCTTATCCGAAGCCTACGCAGTTGGCGAATTTATGCCTGGCATTCGCACTCTGCCTCGCGACCGCAAGCGCAAAGTCTTAGAATTTGTCCGTGAATCTTACAAGTTACTAGCCGCCATTGACGTTAAAGACTACGCCACTGCAGCAAAAATCACAGAAAACATGAAAACCATGGCAAGCGATTTTAATGGCAATAAAGCAGATGCTGCGATCGCTACCTACACACGTGTTTCGAACATGCACATCATGACAGCGAAAACTTATGTTGCTTCTAACGAGATCGACAAAGCTCGCGAGGAAATCAAAAAAGCGATGGAAGTATGGCCGCAAAATCCTAAACTCACCGAGTTTGATCAATTGGTAGAAGCTGGTAGCACGTTGGTCACGGCGAAAAATGATTTTGACAGACTCCTTTCAGAAAACAACTACCGCCAAATTTTTACGGATCAATATCGCATTGCTCCCGCGATTCAGAGTGATCCGAAACGTATGGAGGCATTCAAACAGATCATCGGCAACCTAACCAGTATCGAAGCATCAATCGGCAAAGCCAATGAATTTTCCAAAATGGGTCAAGACTATGCGGCTTACGAGCAATTGGCCATGGTACGTGAGCGTTTCCCTGATGATCCAAAATTGGGTCGCGAGATTGAACTTCTATCGCCCAAGGTAGCTGACTTCACCAAAGCACTTGATAAAGCGCAACAATTTGAAAAACGCATGCCTAAGCAGACAGGGTCATCGATGGCTTGGTATCTCAAAGCGCAAAACATTTTCCCACAGAGTGAACTCGCCGACAAGGGAATCGATCGTTTGTTAAATGAAATTCTACCCGACGATAGCAGTCCAAAAAATAAGATCAGCGAACCTGATGACGCGACGAAACTCTATCAGTAATTTGCGCACGTTGCTTTATAGCGGTATTTTTTTAGCCGCCGTAAGCATCTCAACAGGCGAAGAAGCGCCGACCATTAAGCCTCCGTCCTGCTGCGCTGGTTCTAGCCGCGCCACCTCTTTGCCCATTGACTTGATGCTACAACCCGAGCATTGGAAATTGGCAGATGAGGCAGCATGGAAATGGGAGAAAGCCGACGGTGAAAATATCTTATCACTGATTGCCCAATCAAAAAATCCACCGAAGATCCGCAGCCCACGCAATCTAGCTTGGTTTCAATCTTATGAATGGAAAGATTTTACGCTGACGTTGGAATGCATGCTAACGAAATTTGATTCAGGAAATAACGATCTTTGCATCGCTTTTGTCGGGGCCGCAGAAGATCAATATTACTATGCACATCTCGGCGAAACGGCAGATGACGTGCATCATCAAATTCACATCGTGAATCAAGCCGACCGCAAGGCGAGCACTACCTATCGCAGCTCAGGAACTCCGTGGAAAGAAAATCAATGGCACAAGTTGAAAATCATTAGAAATTCTGCCAATGGCGATATCGGAGTTTGGTTCGACGACATGAAAACACCCATTCTCGCCGCATCAGACACGACATTCACTTGGGGAAAAATTGGACTAGGCTCCTTTGATGACACGGGGAAATTTCGCCAAGTAAAAATCTCTGGCACGCGTCGCGCTTCACCGCAGTAGTTGTATTATTCTAACAAGATGATCGGCGATAGCGATGATACACCACTCGACCTAGCCGTGATCGGCGGTGGAGCTTCTGGATTTTTTACGGCCCTACAATTCGCCGAGATGGCGCCACAAAAAACCATCGCGCTTTATGAAAAAGGTTCACAGTTTCTACAAAAAGTTCGCATCTCCGGTGGCGGGCGTTGCAATGTCACCCACGCTTGTTTTGATCCGCGAGATCTAGCAAAAAACTATCCGCGTGGATCGCGTGAACTCATGGCTGCCTTTCATCGCTGGCAGCCCAGTGATACTATCGAGTGGTTCCAACAACATGGGGTCACACTCAAAACAGAAGCTGATGGAAGAATGTTTCCCGATACAGATTCATCAGAAACAGTGATCCAGTGCTTCCTGAACCTTGCTCATCAATATGGCATTCCGTTGCACCAAAAGCACGGACTTACTGGTATCTCACGCCATGCTGACGGTGGTTTTCTGTTAGCCTTTGAGAATCAAGACGAACTCATTCATGCCAACCATGTGTGCTTTGCCACGGGCTCCTTGAAGGCGAGTCCCCTGCTCCATCAATTGCAGAAAATGGAACTGACCATTGAATCGCTCGTCCCCTCATTGTTTGCTTTCAATGTTTCTGATCGACGTATTAGCGGTCTTGCTGGCGTTTCTCATCCACAAGTAGCCATTTCCCGAGAAGGGCACGGAGCGCAGCAGCTTGGGCCGATTCTGATCACCCACCGTGGCTTCAGCGGGCCAGCTGTATTGCGTCTGTCAGCATGGGAAGCCCGTGATCTAGCGGCCTGCAATCATCACTTCCCTTTTCTCATCGATTGGCTTCCTACCATCGATCAAGAATCGTTAAAATCACGCTTTGCGGAAATCCGTCAACATCAAGGAGCTAAATATGTAAGCAATACTCCCATACCGCCCATATCGCGGCGTCTATGGGAGAGTCTGGTGTTATCATGCGAGATCGATGAAAAGATGACTTGGGGGCAGTTGCCAAAAATAGCGAGCGATCGTTTGCTAACTTCGTTAAAATGCTCGCGTTTTGAAGCGACAGGAAAAACCACCAACAAGGATGAGTTTGTCACTGCGGGAGGCGTTACACGACCAACGATTGACTTCCGCACCATGGAGAGTCGCGTGGTACCAGGAATATTTTTTGTAGGTGAATGCATCGATATCGATGGCATTACAGGAGGCTTTAACTTTCAAGCCGCCTGGACTACCGCGCACATCGCTGCGAAAGCTTTAGCCGTGCGCTGAGAAAATCGTGCTACTGGGAGCAAGCAAACTGGCGAGCAAAGAACATCTCATTAACCTCATTTGTTAGAAAAATCGCGATGGTAATTTACGCAGTGACTGGTGATACTGATGCATGGGTATGGTGTGATGAAAAGACTCACACCCTCATCCATAAATTCCTTGCCGACTATAGAATACCCTCCGCATTTCCGTAGCCTGTCCAGTCATACGCTCTAATACCATTTAAATAATTACCTTGTCGGAATTGTTAAAGTCTGCAATAGTCATGCATGTCCAGACCGCGTCAAAAAATCGATCAACAAGGAGTAGGCGCTGAGCTTCTCACCCGACTCAA
>CAIRGO010000065.1 GCA_903878115.1 Akkermansiaceae bacterium
CCAATTGTAACTAAATCAGTAATGTAATCAAGAAAATAGTCGCGATGATTTGTCGCACGGGCACTTTTCATGCACACATCTTGACTTTCTTAACTTTTATTTTACGCCTACCCGACAAAAAACACTTTGGAAGTGCAAAGCATACTTCATCTCTACCAGAGAGCTAATCCGTAAGGCTACGGTGCACCTAGCAACCCAGACTATCCCTCTAGCGCAACAAAACACAAATGCCAAACGCACGACGAGGTGGTCAGGCGTTTGGCATTTTATCTCCGGATTTTTTCGATCAAATCGCTTAAGGTTTGACGATACGCTTGAGAGCGTCGGTCTTGGCGGGGGCGAATCCGTAGAGACACTCCAACGTGACGAAGATTTTGTTCGCACGAGTGTCGGTGAAGCGCAGGTAGCCAAAGGTCATGCCGGTTACGGGATCTGTGACGGCACCGGACTCCTGGTAGTCGGCCACGGGTTGCAGGTAGCGCATGGCCACGGCAACGGCGCTGGAATGCGCGGCGAATCCCACGAGCTTTTCCGAGTGATCCGATGGGATGAGAGTCGTCTCGTGGAGGTTGAATCCGGCGATGCGTTTGACCATGCCTTCCGTAACGGCTGGGGCATTCAGGTTGAGATTGAAACTCTTCGCCACAATGTCATCCGCTAGCATGTTGGTGTAGTAACCGGAATCAAGCACCAGCGAACGTGGATTGGGCGGCATCTTGGCATTGCCACAGGCTTCGCGGAGACTGAGCACTTTTTTGTAGTCGAATGCTGTGGCGGCTAGTGGCGTGATTCCTGGCGCACCGAAGTTGGCAGCGGTGATGCAGCTAAAGATGTCCACCAGCACATCCTGAGCCAGTTGCTGCGCAACGGCTTCAACGAGAGTTTCGAGCACACCCATGGCTGTCTCCGCAGACTCCTTAGCTGTCACGTGCACGGTTTTGTATTTGTGACGGTTCAAGGTCACAGGAACCACGGTGACGGTCGAATCTGCATTGGCAGAATAATCACCAGCGAAGTCACTTGATGTCGAGGGCGCGCCGACGAGGGGCACGCGCACGGTATCGAGCTTGTCGGCGGGCAGGGGACTGAAGTCGGTGGAAAATACGGTCACCGGTAGGAGGTTGGCGGTGAAGGGCATGAGCGCCCGCTGGGCGACCTTGATGTCTTTGACGTTGGTTAGTGTATTGGGCATAGTGTGCGATTAGGCTTGGTGTTTGAGAATGAGGGATTGTTGTTGAGGGGTAAGGCCGCGCCAGAAAGCGGTCTGCTCCGACGGGTCCTTGATGGAGGTAAATTGGGCGTGAAGGTCGGCAGCCTGCGTGGATTCCCCAGCTGGAGTCACATGCGCGGGCTTGGTCGTTCCTGTGGAGGCAACCACACGGGCGACCTCGGTTTGCACACGCTTGTCAAAGTCTGCCTGGGATGTTTGCAAGTCGCTGACCTGCTTATGCAGCTTGGTGACTTCGGCGCTGGCGGTATCGCGCTCGGCCTTGAGGGTGTCGATTTCAGCAGTGAGCAATCCCACTTCGCCAGTCAGGCGTTCGGTATGCGCTGATGCTTCGGTGAGAAGTTCGTTTTGAGCTTGGTGATCCCGCTGCATGGTTTCCACCTGGGCATGGGCTTGGGCGAGTTGGTCTTCGAGTGTGTCAGTCATCGCACGGGAACTCGTGTCAACCGCTGCGTAATAAACGCGGAGCCTTCGCATGGCCTCGTTGCGATCTGGCACCATGCCCGCGAGGTTGTGACGTTGTGCTTGGCGACCGCTGAAGGTTTGCCCCTCCATGGCTTCCGTAGGGATGGCGCGTCCACGAGCGAGAACGGCGGTGTGGAATTCACTGGCGATCTCGGCGAGGTTGGAAGAAATGAGTTCTCGTTGGTCTTCGGTCAGTGGTGTTCCCGGTGTGCCCATAGCCTTGTATTTGCCGACGGAAAAAACTTCCACCTTGATGCCTGCGCGATCAAGTGCGGCGCTGTTATCGACGACGGCTTGCACCACGCCGATGGATCCTACTTGAGCAGATGGTGTGGCATAGATGGCGCGTGCTTGACTGGCAATCCAGTAGGCCGCAGAGCACATGAGTCCTGAGGAAAAAGCGTAGACTGGTTTCTTTTTGTCGAGTGCAGCAACGGCATTCGCGAGCTCGGGTGTTCCGGCTACTGTGCCACCTGGAGAGTCGATATTGAGGAGCACGGCTTTGATGTCATCACGCCCTGCGATTTCTTGGAGGGTATCGGCAATTTCCTCGGAGCTGGTCGCTCCATAAAACACCTTGGCGAAGAGATCTGGTTTACGAAGGATCGGACCTTCGATGGCAACGATGCCGATGCCATTCTCCACAGATAGGAGTGAATTTTGTTGAGCTTGATTGGGAAAAAATCCTGCACGTTCTGCCTGCGCTTGATACGAGGCAGAGATTGCTTGCAGAGCATCAGGTTGAATCAGCCATTCGCGATGTTGGATTACCGGGTTCACGCCCGGGCGGTGTTGTCAACGCGTGGTCACCCAACAGCAAAAGGCGGACCCGAAAGCCCGCCCCTGCGTTTCAAGGAATCAAAGAAAACGATCAGCGTTTCCGGCGGAGCAACATTACTCCGCTGGCGAGCATTGTCAGAACGATCGACGTTGGTTCAGGGACCGTATTCTCACCGAACGAGATGGCGAGAGAAGGATAGCTGTTGGCAGTATTGGCGTAGTTGGGCGCGTTGTTACGGAAAGTGTCGAGAGCAGAAAACCCGCTATTGACGGTATAGTTATTGTTGGTAGTGCCATTCGTGTAGCCAGTCGTGCGACCCATCCCGATGTTGTGAGATGGCGCGTAAAGAATCAGAGAATAGGCGGTGTCTGCCGCCATTTCGTAACTCGAGATGTTTGGGATATCCGCCGCCGTTAAGCTGAGTATGAAGTTAGTGTTGGTAGTCGTAGGCATCGTAAAACTGATCACATCCGTTGCGTAGCTGGTTGTCCCTGCAACGGCCGAATAGGCGGTGGCATTTGTGGTGTTACGCAGCTCGAGCGTGAAGGATGCACTGCCAGTGGTTACTGAACTCGTACTAAGAATGATCGTTGCCCAGTCCATGGCGTAGGGGCCCGAAGGACCGGTTTTGAAAGCAACTCCGAAGTTTTGGGTGTAAGTACCGTTAATTGCTGGCCAATTCGCGTTGGAGTTGGGGGTGTTTGAGGGGCCGAACCAAGTGACTGCGGCAGACGCGGAAGAGATGAGCGCTGAAGTTGCAGCGATGGTGAATAGTTTTTTAATCTTCATAAAGGAGTATGTAAATCGACGAAGTAAATACAGTCTTCTTTATGCTTTAAAAGCAAGCACAATTTTCCTTTTAATTTGGTCGCTGCGATATCCGCCACAGCATCTCAGGAGGCACGCCATACTTGGCAGCAGTTTCCAGGATGAGTTTGGCATCCGCGCCACGTCGTTCGATTTCTTCGCGGAAGTCGGCTCCGAGTTCGGCGTAGTGATCGGTAATGGTCTTGAGTCCGGCTTCCACGTCGGCACGGTTTTGTTGCGCTTCGCGACCGGCATCAACGGTGACTCTCTTAGGCGGCACGGTGGTGATCTTCCACCACCCAGCGATTTGCGGCAGCAGTCCCCGGGCAATCGCATCGCCAATCACATAGGCCCAGACTGGACGAATCAAACGCCTTTCGAGAATCATCTGACGAAAGGAGAATCGACGGTCGGCTTTGGCTACGATCAAGCGCACCCCAGCGCCCCCGATCTTGCTAGAATCCGCTGCGAACTCGAATGGGATCATGCCGAGTGCTGAATCACGACGCAGGTGTTCGAGGAAGCCGGTGAAGGTAGGACTAGGGCGGTTCGACTGAAAGCTATCGAGTGACTCGTCAGGCTTGAGTGCCACGAGCTTTCCTCCCACGATGCGCTGCAAGCTGACTGGGTCGCTGGAGTCCCCGGCACCATGTGCATTGCCCACCACAAAGTCGCCGTTGTCGTCGATCTCGCCTCGCGCTGTTTTGAGGATGCGGGACACATCGGCATTGTCTTTGACCGCATGCTTTTCTAACGCAAGGAGTTCCATCTCATCGAGCAGATGATTGATCGAGTGCTGAATCGTGGGGTGATTGCGCACACCACCGGCCCACTCAGGTTCGTGGACGTGAAGGATGGCCGATGCAGGGAGATCATACGCTGAATTATCATCTTGAAGCACACGGTAGAACACGGGCGCGCCATAGGCATCGAGGCCAACGCCATCGACGGTTTCTTTCGATCCCCACTCATCACCAATGCGGTGACTTTCGATCAACTGAATACGCGGTTCACCATCGAGGTCGCGGGTTTTGTGAACGAAGTATTCGCCATCGATGTCCATGCCCCGACAAACGAGTGCCTGGCATTCCTCGAAGGAAAATCTCTGCGTGATGTCGCACCGAGACGACCAATAGGAAAAGTATTCTTCGGCACTGCGATTCCACGAAGCGTCGGAAGATTGGGCCTGAACGCGGATGCCATCCCCGGTCGAGTAGATCGCCATATTGGCAACCAGTTCGCGCAGGAAGCCAGAGTTCTTGTGGAGGTAGCGCGACTTGCGCACCAGTTCCGTTCGGATGCCAGCAGTGAGTTCCTTGCGTGCATCCGATGGTGAAGCACCTGGCACCGCACCACGCCGTGGCGACCAGTTCGCAGCCTCAAATGATGAGCCCCATGCTTTGGGCAAAAGCACGGGTGGGATGAAGAGGCGGGCGATGGATTGCAAGCGATTCATTTCGCAAGGTGTCCGTAAATGCAGGATGCAGACACCGTTCTTGGTCTGCCGTAAGTTTGCGGGTCGAGCGCCTTGAGTGCGTGCGCACATTCCTCAAGGACCTGATCGACTGGCATGGTGAATTGCTTCGAGACGGAAGTCTCTGCGTCGTTCCAGTTCATGATGGTCTTGCCTTCCATGAGCAGAGACTTCGCTTTCTGCTGGATGGCCAGAACTTCCGCTACGGTAAAGCCGGTGATGAAGAGTCCGCGGGCCATGGTTATTTTCCTTTCCAGGTGGAGTTGCGACCGCGCGTGTCGATGTGAACGAATCCCAATGACGGGTAAAGTCCGAGGCCACCGGTGAACTTCCCTTGCTGACGCCATTCGAGCAGTCGCTCATAAACACGCTGCGGGCTCACCCCATCGAAGGTGACGTCGAGTGCTGTGAATTCCTTGTGCTGACTCAAGGTAGCACCGCCTACGGCCTTGTTGTAGGCAGGAGAGCGATAGGAGCTAAGGATACGGCATGGCTTACCAAAGCTCTCGCGCAGCTCATCTACAATGCGCAGGGCAGGCACGATGTTTTTCCAGAGTGATCGAGGAGGTGTGCTGTTCTTCACTCCCTTACGTTCGCGGGCAAAGTAACTCGTAAATTCTGCGGCACCAAAGTGACGAAATTGCTGCGCGGCAAACCATTCGCTGAAAGATGATTGAGACATGGCTTACTTGGCGTTGCGAGGTTCGACAGTGATGATCACCCGGCCATCTGGTTGCATGATGAGCGCGCCGTCTTTAGTGATGACTTCGGCACTGCCGGGCAATGCGCTGCAGGACGAAAGTAGCGGCACACAGATGCAAGCCATGGCCAAGCACCAGAGGCCGACTTTGAAGGACTTGTTTGGCTTGCCGTCGTCAAACAAATCGCCGAGCACGACGACCAGTTCTTTGAGTGCCAGAGCCGCGGGTCCGGTGATGAGGAGGTATCGCGCTTTTTCTTCATCGAGAAGATTTGCAATGCCCGTGAGGTCGAGCGCTGCGATGGTGGTGAGTGCTGAACCAAGGAAGGTCAGGAAGCGTAGGATTGTGACAGTTTTCATGACTCCTCCGTCGAGGTGTCAACCAGGGCGGCGGTGATAGCCTCGCGCCCGACGATCTTGAGCATCGTGGCCGCTGCCGATTGCATGCTCTCGGTATCGAAGTAATGATTCGGTCGGGAACCAATCTGCTTCCACATCCAGTTGCCCTTTTCCTTTACTCGCTGCTCACTTTCCATCTGAGCGAGATAGTCGTCATCGATATCATCGGGAACCTCCCAAGTAGGTCCTTGGCTCGGGTCTTGATTACGACGCAATCGAGCAAGTGTGTCCTTGATGTTGAGATTGCTCCAGTAATGAACGTGGCAATGCTGGCGGTGCGAGAGCACGACCTTACGCCGGGGCGAATAGAATCGCTGAATTGTTTTACCATCGCGCCCTTTGTGAGCGTATACTGGACGACGGTCGCCGATTAGTGCTACCCAACCACGCTTCGCGCACTCGCGATAGACATCGTAAGTCGCGTAGCCCGCATCCAGAAACACCAAACTCGAATGCACGCCGAAGCGCTCTTGCATGACCTCGATGTCAGTGAATGTGAGGATGCGCTCGTTCCACACGAGACGGCTTGACCCTTCTGCGGACCATGAGCGCACGACCAGAAACAAATGGTCCATCTGGCAGTCCACGGTGATGAAGCGCAGTGGGATAAGTCCCTTGCGCTCGGGCAGTGGAGCGACAAGAATTCGACCGGTCTTTGGATCGATCGCGCCTTCTTCCTCCCAGGACTCGCCGCGCTTGTAGCCGGATTTGACGATCTCCAATTTGTAGTCCTCGACGTATTCACGCCACGGCAGACCAAGGCGTTTTTGATAGAACTGCTGGAGCAGGCTGACATCACCTTTCCGTGCTGCCGCCTTGGCACGCAGATAGAGTTCGGCAAGTTGCCCCCAGCTCATGGCACAGAGTGCATTCCAGTGGAAGCCTACGTTCTCAGTTGATGCTTTGGGATTTTTCTTGAGGAACTCTCCGGTCGCATTGAGTTCACGCCGGGTGCGTTCGCTGTCATTGAAGTAGTGATTGCAGGATTCGCAGCGCAGTGCCGTGGTTCGACGAACTTCATCGAAGTCCCACTCTCCCGCGTCATCCCTGGCCGATTTACTCCACTCGACGAATTCCCATTTGAACGGTTGTCGATGTCCGCACTCGGTGCAGGCAAACGTCCACTCACGTTGGTCAGTCGTTTCGAATTTGCGGTGCGTGTCGTCATCCTCCTCGCCGCCTTGGCTCATGAAGATGCACTTGCCTAGCCAACCGAATGCCGTAACGCGGGCCTCCGCTTCCGCCATGTGTCCCTGGGGCCAACGCCATGTTTCATCCCCAATGAGCCAGCGAATCGAACGTCGCTGGAGGTTGGTCTTATTGTGCGCGCCCAGAATCCAGAGCGTCATGCCATTGGTGAACTGGATCGCGTTGTTCTTGCGCTTATGACGGTGAACCCCCGTCGGCATCAAGCGGGCCACTGGTTCGCATTGATCGAAGAGCTTTTGTAGTCGAGATTCGGAATAGTCGCGTGCATCTTCATCGGTCTGGTCGAGCCACAAGGCAGGCCCGGGCAGGTTGGAAATGATGTAGCAGAGCGTTAGCTCAGGAGCGGTCGTCTTGGATGACTGGACTGAAGCGATGATCGAAACGAGGCGAATGCGCGGATCCACCAACGCCTCCATCACCTCACGAATCCAGGGTGAGTTTTCCGAACGAAAGCGACCGGGATTCGGCGAGTATGGAATCGCCTCGATATGATCCTCGCACCATTGCCATGCGGGACGACGGTCGGGAGGTTGCCATGCTTCACGCCAAATTTCCTTGAGGACATCCATGCCCCTGCGCGAACGTCAACGCGGTCTCAGCCTTCATGGAGGACTTGCAGCACCTCATCAATCGCACGACGACACTCTTTCTGGATGCCCGTTGCATCGAGCCCCGATAGCACGGGTGGCAACTCGTTTTCGAACTTGGCACGCAGAATCGAAGTCGCCTGAGCTACCAGACCAATCCATTCCTCGCGCACCTTAGTGAGCGCGACGTATTCGCCTTTCTTCACCGCGATCCGTAGTTCGCGTTCTTCGACCTCGGCGAGCAGCTTTCTTGCTTTGAGAGCTTCCTCGTTTCCGACCGGTGCCTTGCCTGCTTTGAGGCCATTGAGTCGCACAAATTCCCGCCAGTCAGCAACTGGCCACAGCCCATTCGATAGAGCCTTGGGAGCGCCGTCCATTTTCTGCCAGGTGGAGAGCGTGCGGCGAGTCACACCGAGCACGGAGGCAAGCTCCACGAGCGTCTTGGCATAGGCCAGAGTCTCCACACTCCCCGCCGCTCGTGACTCAATGCGAGCCCTCTCCGCGACCGTGAGTGGCTTGCCCGCCGCGACCTTCTTCACGATGTTTTGAAAATCGGCGTCGAGGATTTTTCCTGCGATGTCAGGCGATAATTCTTTCGGTTCCATGTCGGCGGCGAGGTGTCAAAATGAGCCGGAAAATACGGAACCAAAAGCGGGTTGGCCTGTTTTACCCGGCCAGTTAGCAAAAGAGGTCGCGATGAATAATGTTTGACATATCGCACAAAATGTGTATCTATTGCTCAGAATATCAGCCATTATGGGACGAGAAACTAGCACACTACTGCCGAAGCACGAGCGTCTCCTCGCTGATTTGGGAGAGAATCTTCGATTGGCGCGGCTGCGGCGAAAGCTGAGTGCCGAGCAGGTCGCGGAGCGAGCGGGCGTCAGTCGCTCGACCCTCCATCTGATGGAAAATGGATCCGCCGGTATTTCGCTGGGCAAGCTCGTGCAGGTGTTGGCCGTGCTGGGACTGGAGCAAGATCTCTCCGCGGTGGGTAGCGACGATGTGCTGGGCCGCAAGCTGGAAGACGCTCGTCTTACGGAAACCCGTCGGCGCGCACCGAAAAGAAAACTCAAGCCATGAGCAGGGAAATTGAAGTATGGGCCGACTGGCAAGAACTCGGTTCGCCGATCCTGATGGGGCACCTGCGTTCCGCTCTGACTCGGGGCAAGGAGATTTTTTCCTTCTCCTACGAGGGCGAATGGCTGGCAAGTGGTGCCGCACGGCAG
>CAIRGO010000066.1 GCA_903878115.1 Akkermansiaceae bacterium
ACTCGTCGCGCGCCCGCATCATATTATGGGCTCTGCAAAGGATTTGAAGGTTCTCCGGAGAGTGGTCACCACCCTTTGCGAATGGATTGATATGATCCACCTCAAGGTGTTTTCGCTCCGCACAGCGCCGACCTGTGATTGAGTCGACATAGCTGCACTGACCGCTGGATTTTTGATAGGTTGCCCTGCGGGTTTGCGGTGCGATGTAACGAGAGTTTGTCGCCTGCATTGTCTTCCTTGGTTTTGACGGGACAGCATTACAGTTGACGGTATCTCCATTACGATCCGTTACCGCCGCCAGCGGCGGTAGAGTGGTTTTAATAGTTTTGGCCTGCTTTGGGTTTTTTAGAGGATCCTTTCTGTCATTATGAAATGAGGCAAGTTTCTCAATCGTTGAGGCGATATCATTAGTGCCAAGGAGCTCTTGGGCTCTTTTTAGTTGATTCATTGCGTCTTTGGAAAGTCGCATGGAGATTTGAAATTCTGTTTCAATTGGTTGGTCGTGATCTACGGAATCCTCTGTATCCTGTGAACAGTCAGCGCTTTCTTGTTTGGATGGATTTGTAGAGGCTTGATTAAATTCAAAACCAGAGACTTCCTCTCGGGCCTCAGTCGCAGAAGACTTGCAACGTGCCTCCGTGATTCCAACTTCACGGATGCGCTCCCGTTGAGGCCCCTTTACAACGCGACACCCCCATTCTGCAAGAATGCTTTCCGCCTCGGTCTTGGATTTTCGTTTCAGTTGACTAAGAAGCGTGGGTACATGGTCAGCGCTTAGTTCCTGTTTATTGACAGCGCGGGCCAGAAGGTCAACCACCGATAAGCTTAAGTCCCCAGCGGCAATTAAAGTCAGCTCATCGGGGTCATGCCGCGAAAATCTTGCAACCGTGGCGCGCCTTGCGGCAGCCCCTTCGGAGTAGCCGTGACCGCGGGTGAGGAAAACATATATCGATGAAAAACCATCTCGAAGGTGAAGCTGGCGATGCTCGTATTCTGCCAGGTATCTCAACAAATCGGCAGTCGCTTCATGCTCGACTCCAATCGCTCGGGAAAGGCTTGCTCGAATGGTGTCGTGGGATGCCATGGAAACATTGCCAGTCGATGGATTGATGGTAATTGCCTGCATTGCTTTTCCTCCTGAAATTAGGGCCCATTTATTTCAGAAAAAATCCTAACACGGGTTTTTTTGACGCGTTTAAATCGACTCTGTCAGGAGAAAATTGTTGATCGTGAAGATTTTTGCGTTATGCATTATTTGCCTCAAGCCCGACGATTCTAAAGCTGTTTGATGCGATGAAAACGGAGCACTCGCAGGATCAAAAAATCCAACAACGGAAAATGCGTCAAGGAAAAAATTTCGAATCTTGAAAATGTCCGGATGTCAGAAGAGCCATTTTTTGGGGGCAAGAACTCCGCCAGCGGCGGTAAAGTCGCTGCATTGAAATCCCAATGAAAAACGAACGGTGTTTTTTCGGCGATGGTACATTTTCGTCAAAGCACCGGCTCGGATTCGATAGCATTTGCTACTTTTCTGATAAGTCCTTCCATGAATCTTCTGGGCAAACATTCCCTTAAATACCCTCTAATAAGCCATTAATTTTGGGACATTATAAAAAAAC
>CAIRGO010000067.1 GCA_903878115.1 Akkermansiaceae bacterium
ACTGTCAGAAAGGGCGATCTGGGACCGTCGTTCGGAGCCGACAGCGGCAGGATCGGTCCGGAATTTGCCTTCGGTCAGGTCATCGGCGACTTCTATCCATCCAACGATGTCTTGCTCGTGAAGACCGCCTGGGGCGGCAGGTCCTTGGTGAAAGACTTCCGTCCGCCCAGCGCGGTGGCCGCCCGCGGTGGACGCGTCGGAGATTTCTTCTCCGCCATCATCGACTACACTCGCGATGTGGTCACGAACCTCGACACCGAATTCCCCGAATGGGCCGGGCAGGGCTACCAGATTGTCGGTTTCGGCTGGCACCAGGGATTCAACGACTTGATCGACGCGACAGCTTCGGCGGAGTATAAAGACAACTTGCCCGACCTGATCAAGGACATGAGGACCGTCTTTGGCAAACCGAACCTGCCCTTTACCATCGTCTCGACAGGCCAGAACCCTGCGGTGGAAATGCCGCCCTACACGGGATACACGCCGCTCGAGAAAGCACAGCTCTGGGCTGCTGGTGTGCCCAGACCTGCGAACGTTCTCAGCAAGGATGCCCGCCCGTTCTGGCGCGACGCCACAGTTTCCCCGTCGGGCGAGGGCTACCACTGGAACTGGAACGCCGAGACCTACTTCCTCATCGGCAAGTCCCTCGGCGACAACATGGTGGACCTGCTGACGCCGTAATGCCACTGTGAAGAGATCGAGGATTGTAGATCGCGGATCGGAGATAGAAGATAGAAGAAGACCGCCCGACCATCCACAATCCACAATCCACAATCCACAATCGGCTCGCCTGCGAGCCACACACCCTTTCCCGGAGTTACTGGGTTTTCTCCGGGGATCCCCGGGGTCGCCGGTGCGCACCGGCGGCCCCACACTCTGATGAGGGATCAAGAAAACACGAATCCCTGCCATCCTTTCGCCTTCCGCCCTGAGCCGCATTCCCCTAAAAATGAAAATACCAACAAATAAAATGACAATGAAACCAACTGCAATCCTAAGCGCAGCACTGCTGTGCGTCCTCTCTCCGATCTCCTTCGCCGCGCCGATCAAGGTATTCATCCTCGCCGGCCAGTCCAACATGGAGGGTCAGGGCTCGGTGGACCATGATGATGAGAAGGACTCCAACGGCGGCAAAGGCAATCTGGTCTGGTCGATGGCGAATTCAAAGAGCGCCGACAAGATGAAGAAGCTCAAGAATGAAAAAGGAGAATGGGTCGTCCGGGATGATGTGCAGATCTCATTCAAGGTTGGCGGCGACAAGATCCTGAAGGGTGGCCTCTCGGTGGGCTACACTGGTTATGGTGCAGACGGATCGAGAAGGCACATCGGACCCGAGCTTGGGTTCGGTTTTGTTCTGGGTGACTTCTACCAAGAGCCGGTGCTGTTGATCAAAACGGCCTGGGGCGGCAAGAGTCTGTTCGTTGATTTCAGACCGCCAAGTTCTGGTGGCCAGGTTGGCCCCTGCTACACCAAGATGGTTGAAGAAATCCGCGCCGCCTTGGCGGATCTCGGGGATCAGAAATATGAAATAGCGGGTTTTTACTGGCAACAGGGCTGGAACGACATGTGCACCGCACCAGCGATACCCGAATATGCGAAGAATCTCGTCAATCTGGTAAAGGATATACGCAAGGAATTCAATGTGCCGAACATGCCGGTAGTGGTCGGTCAACTTGGCAATGGTGGACCGGTGACCGAGGGCGATATGTTTGAATTCAGAAAGGCGCAGGAAAAAGGAACAAAGAAGATCAAGAATGCTTTATTCATCAAGACCACCGATTTCGCACGCCCTGCAGAACTCTCACCCTGTCCCGGGCATGGACATCACTGGTTCGCCAATGCGGAGAGTTACTTTCTGATCGGCGACGCAGCTGGTGAGGGAATGAAGAGCCTGTTGAAATAATCATTTTACGTTAGAAACAACATCATGAAAACATCGATCAAAACAATCGGCCTACTGGCCGCACTCGCGGTGGGTCTCACCAGCCCGCTATTCTCACAAGTCCCCGATCTCATCAAGGACTCGCAGTCGGTGGATCGCAAGCTCACCTATAACCTCGGTGCGACCGGTCTGCGCGGCTGGATTTTCACCAAGGCGGAAAACAATCTCGATGCCGCTCAAGGCCGCACGACTTTGGCCAGCCGGCAGATTCTCGTTACCCACGTGGGAGCCGCATCACCTGCCGACGGAGTCGTGAAGGTGGACGATGTGATCCTCGGCGTGGATGGCAAACTGTTCAGCGACGACGCGCGCAAATCCATCGCACGAGCCATCCAAGAAGCGGAAACGGAAACCAAAGCTGGCGTGCTCAAACTGCTGGTTTCACGCGGCGGCCAACAACAGGAACTTACACTCAAGCTCGCCGTGATGGGCACCTACAGCAACTCCGCGCCGTGGAACTGCGAAAAATCGAAACGCATTCTCGATGGTGCCATCAAAGTGCTCGAAAAGGAAAAGATGGAGCCCAACTGGACCGGATCCATCCAAGGTCTCGCCCTGCTCGCTACGGGCAAGCCGGAATACCTGCCAAAACTGCGCGACTTCGCAAACGCCCTCGCCAATGAAAATCCCGATCCTAACAAGAAACCCGCCGGATCCACCTGGGGCGACACCTGGAACATGGGCTATCACCTAGTGTTTCTCTGCGAGTATTACATGGTCAGCAGTGACAAGGAGATCCTGCCCGCGATCGAAAAAAGAGCCCTTCAGCTGGCTCGCGGCCAGGGCATGTATGGGACCTTCGGCCATGGCTTCGCTTCACTTACCAAGGACGGTAAATTCAACGGCTCCGTGCCGCCCTACGGTCCCGTGAACATGGCCGGACTACCCGCCAACCTCGGCATCGTACTCTCCAAAAAATGCGGTGTGAAGAATCCGGAAGTCGACCAAGCCATCGCCCGCACCGCCGGGTTCTTTGGCTACTTCACCGACAAAGGTGCCATCCCCTACGGCGAACACGAACCATGGCCCTACCATGAAAACAACGGCAAAAATTCCGTCACCGCGGTGATGTTTGCCGCGATGGGAGACAAGCCGAAGGAGACGGAGTTTTTCGCCCGTATGGCCACGGCAGGATTCGCCAGTCGCGAATACGGTCACACCGGGCAGGGATTCAGCTATCTGTGGGGCGCTCTCGGTGCGGCCGTCGGCGGACCCGAGGCGGCGGCGGCGTTCTTCGGCAAGTCCTCGTGGCACCTTGATCTGGTC
>CAIRGO010000068.1 GCA_903878115.1 Akkermansiaceae bacterium
AATTAGGAAGTAAATGAGTGTTTGGTTGAAAACCACGCCGCCCGCAGTGACGGGCCCCGCTCTCGCAGGATCGTGGAAAAGACTCGCGAAAAGCATCCATAATCCCCAGACGATCATCAGCTTGTCGATCAGGTTCAGACCTCCCGGTAGCAACTCGCCCCTGGCGACCACGCGGATGGTCCCGACGAGCAGCAACATTCGATAGACCGGCAGCGAGATCCCTCCGAGGTTGATGCCCTGGTCAAGCGTCATGTAGGTGCAACCGAGCAGAAGCGGCACGGGTACCCACTTCCGCGGGACCGTCAGCAGGGCCGCGGCGCAGGCAAGAAAGAGAGCGAGCGCGATTGGATTCATGATGCGCGTGTGCGCGCCTTCTGTGTGAACCGAGAGAACGCGTATGATTTTCCCGTGCGCTCCAGGGAGCGGGGACCCGCGCGAAAACTTACTGGCCAACTCTCACATTGCGCGGCGGAGGAGGCCGGCTGCCAACCAAGGGTGCCGAGAACGTGCAGGAGCCGCTTGTAGCGAACATCGCAAGGTTTGTGATGGAGGTAACGGCAGCCTGTTCGGTGCGGAATGCATAGTTGTTCGCAATGATCACTGGCGTCCCTCCGGGAACCGTGACCGTCGCCGAATAACGATGTTTCGGTACATCGACGACGAAGGCGACGTGGTATTTCGTTCCTGGCATATAAGTCAGGACGTTCACGGCCGCGTAGGTTCCACCGTCACGGGCGTCGATGACGCCATTCGGCGAGAAGCGGACGATCGCGGCCAGGTCGCTGAAATTCGAGGCGCTGCTCGTCGAGAGGCCCACGACGGCGTCAATTCCCGCTGCGGATGGCACCGCATCGATCGAAAAACTGAAGGCCCCGGTCTGCGGCGAGATTGGCAGGTTGCTCCACTGATTACCGACGGTGACCGAACCGATCGTGAAAACCGCGTTCATGATCGGACTGTTTGTCATGCCCGACTTGCCGGCAATCGCCTGAACCGTGGTGTTCGAAGCCACCGTGAAGGGCCCGACGTAAACCGGACTGGTCCCGTCTGGAACCGCGCCGTTGACCGTATAACGGATCGTCGCTCCAAGAGTCGGTGTGGCGAGGGACACCGACTGGGAGACCAGGAATGCCCCACCCGGTGGCGAGGCGGTCGGAGTGGCGACCTGATTGACTCCGGAAATAGCATAGTTTGCGGACCTCACCGCGCTTTGCACACCGGTTGCGTCATAGGCGATGGCGTAGAGTGAAGTGGTTCCCACGCCAAGCGCGACCGGCCCGCCGTAAACTGTTCCACTGGTTGCGGTAGGAGCGCTTCCGTTCGTAGTATACCGGATGGATGTCCCCGGAGTGGCGCAGGTGATCGTGACATTCTGAACATCGGCATAGGTGCCGCCATCCGGAGTGAACGCCGGGGTTGAGATCGTGACGACAGGTGGCGCCACCCCCCTGTAGGCTTTCCACATTTCTGAAACAAATGGTTGGATGCTGTTTGTCCCTGTTGAAACGTTTCCCGACTCGATTCCATAAAACCGGTCGTAATAATCAAAGCATGCCGGATTATTCCATTTGGATTTGGCCCCCATTAAAATTGCAGTGAGCACGTGTCCCATCGTGCATGGACCTGTTACTTTTCGATAAAGACACCCCCAAAGCTTGTTGTCGTATTGCGGTTGGTCCTGATGATTAAAACCCCATTCCGGCATCCCGATATCGCTAAGGGAATACTGCTCAACGGCAGAGTTATTAACGCCGATATGCGTCAGCGCGACGTCTGAAGAAGTCACATAAAAAGTTTGTAAGTCCTCCTGAAAGATCTTTTTCTGCGCGGTATCCGCATACCTAAGCATGTCTG
>CAIRGO010000069.1 GCA_903878115.1 Akkermansiaceae bacterium
GTATCACTGTCAGCATAATGATAACGTCCCACAAGTTGAATCGTGCCAGGCATGATCCAGTAACTCGGTGTTAAGGTCATTCCCCAAACAGACTTATCACCATGCGCCATGGTGAAGTCGCCCTGGAAGCTAAAACGATCTTGTTGGATGCTGATGCCCGTGGAAACAATCTGATTGTAGGTTGGTCGATTAACCCGATTATTTCTTGGTACTACTTCGCTAGTTTCGCGATCGAGATTATTAATCAGATTAATGTACCACCGACTGCGCAATGGAGCGCCAGATTCCGTTTTTGTTGTCGTTTCATAAGCTAAGCCAGCGTTGATGAATCCGTCATTCTTGATGCCAGGAATCATGTCGCTGTAATCACCAGAGAACCAACCGAGGTTGTATTGCCAGTTGCCACTTTTTGCATCAAACATGACACCTAGGCTGTCTGCGGGCGAGAGCATGTTGGATAACATGGCACGCTCTGTTGTCAGAAGTTGCCCATCGGGAATATTATTTTCTAATGTAGATAAGGGACGGAATTTTCCGATCGTCACTCCTGTGTTATCATTAAAGCCTGTGCGTGCCTTTAAGGTTTGAATGCCATTCATTTGTGATGGGCCAGCACCTTCTACAATCCCAGTGACTTCGGTGCGATAGAATGCTCTCATGCGTGCACCGATTTGTGCCCGACGGAGTTCTACATCGCTAATGGTTTTGGTGGTGGCAGTGCCAGTTGAGCTTGTGGTTTCAATATCTCCCCATGCAGCACCTGCTTCAAATAAACCAATGATGGAAAGCTCCTGCACGACAGAGTTTTTTTCGTCAAGAATGAGGGAGCTTTTCGACCAGATCGGATCAAAAAATTGTTTTGATTGTTGAGAAAAAGCTGAAGGCACCATTGGCACGTATGGCTTGACCACTTTGCCATCTACTGCGGGTGTAGTAGCTCCTGTAATTAAAGCTGCATCGTCCGCAGGCAAGGTAGCTGTGGTGCCAGCAGCAGCGTCTTTTTTTCCTTCTAAAATATCCAATGCTTCATTGGCTTGGATGCTTGTGAGGAATCCAACTAGCGGTAAAATGTATTGTACTTTCATGATTGATAAATGTTGTGATACTTATTTCTTTTTGGCTTCAGCTGCTTGCTCGGCGCGAGTTGCTTCTTCACGTTCGATACGAATTTTTTCTCGGTCAGCGGCACGACGCACTCGGCTTACATATTGATCTAACGATTCAGATTTTTTCAATGACAGTGCTTTTTCTAGATAGGGAAGTGCATCTAATGTTCTGCTTTCACGGACTAACATTTGCCCATAAGAGAGGTTGGCTTGATAGGCAGTGGATTCTGCACCTGCAGCAAGCAGGTAGTGAGTTTTTGCATCATTGCTGAGTTTGCGTTTTTTCTCTTCATCTGTTTCATCTCTAGATAGCAGATCATAATGTTTTGCCATCTCTAACAAAACTTCCGTATTTGTCGGGGAATCAGCAAGCAGGCCAGCGAGGAGTTGTCCAACGCGCTCGGTTTGATTCAGAGATCTTGCTACTTTTACATCGGTTAGCTCTAGCTGAACGCGTTCCTCTGGGGAAAGTGTGCTGCCGCTGGTTCTAATTTTATTGATGAGTGTAGTGGCATCATCGGGGAATCCATAGTCATTGAGAATTCTCGCTGATTTGAGCGCTTGGGCTAGGTTGAGTGTTTTGGAAAGGGCGATTGCTTCACTATAGGCGGTGAGCGCTAATCTTGCCTGACCTTGGTCCATATAAAGATTGCCTAGTAGCGTGAGATTCGACTCATCAGCCAACTTCATCAAGCGCAGTGTTTCCAAATTGAGAATTGCTTCGTCTTTTCGATCCATTGCCAGATAGGCAGCAGTTTGACGCATCCATAGTTGCTTGTCCTGCTGGTTTTCTTTGATGAGAATTCCAAACATGCTAGCTGCTTCCGCGTTTTTATCTTGTAGGAGAAGAGCCTGTGCCATGCCTAGTTTCCAATCGCGCGATTCAGGATCAGTTAGGTAGGCTTGGCGATACGCGTTTTCGGCAGCGAGTGGATTTTGTTTTGAGAGGTAGCAATAACCTAGCATGCCCATCACACGAGGCGAATTATCTCCGAGAGTTACAGATTTTTGGAATGATTTGAGAGCATCATCGATTTTATTTTGCGAGATGTATAAATATCCAAGATTGGTGTAGGCGCGACGAAAACGAGGAAAGCGTTTGATGGCCTCATCGAATGCACGTTTGGCTTCATCCATTCGTTCTGATTGGAAGTAAAGATTGCCGAGGACGAAAACCATAGCAGGGCTGATCACGCCAGGAGTGCGCGCGGGATCAGTTGGGTTCTCTGTTTCTTTGATGAAAGCGACGATTAAATTTTCTGCGTCTTTGAATTTCGATTCACTAAACAGAACTTGTAGACGAGTGAGAACTTTTTGCTCAGCATCAGAAACCTGCGGTTCAATATCGGAGAGAATGCCATAGCTGCCAACAAACTCTTTGGCAAACGAGGGTGATTGCATCTGAGCTTTGATGGCGTTGGTAAAATCATCGGCCAACGCAGAAGACGTGGTGATAAACGTAACTAGGATTGATTTTAGGAGTATGACGTGACGATTCATATTAATTTTTTTTCACTTCGAATGTGTAAGGGATGACACAGGTGGCTTGGATTTCTTTGCCATTCTGTTTGCCTGGTTTGAACTTCCATTTGAGCACGGCTTGCATCGCTGCGTTATCAAGTTCACCATGCCCTGAGCTGGTTTTGATGTTTGCCTTGATGACTTGTCCTGCGGTACTGACCACAGCCATGATAAGCACTTTTCCGCCGATGCCCTTTTTCAACAACGCGCTGGGATATAATGGTTGAGTTTTGAGAGTTGGCGAGGGGGCCTCTATACCTGCACCAGCGCCTAGTTCATCTTCATCGTCGCCAGAAAATTTTCCTCTTCTGCCAAACTTTCCGATTTCCATGAGAAATCCGCCGGGGCCATCGCCAGAAGCTAAATCTCCAATATCGATGCCGAGATCGTTAGTAGGCTCATTGTTGGTTACCTCGACGTCTTCAGGAATGTCAATCGGCTCGATGATTTCATCAAATTCTTCGGGGGGTTTTTCTGGTTCATCAGGAACCGGAGGCGGTGGCGGAGGTGGCGGTGGAGTGAATTCAACAAATTGAAATTCCTCCTTTTTCTCTTTTTCGTCACCACTATTGGAGTTCAAGATAAATGATGCGATCCCGCCAATAATGACGATCCCAAGCAAAACCACGATGTACTTGGTTTTGCGGGATTTTTCAGTCACTTGTTGGTTCAGGCTGCGCATGGATTTTCCTTATTTGGTAGGCTGTGTTGCTAGGCCAATTTTGGTGATGCCATTCTTGCCGAGTAGTGTTACGACGGCCATGATTTTTTGGTATTGTGTGGAACTATCACCTCTTACCACAACGGGCAAATCGGGAGTCGTGGCAACCATTCCAGAGATTTTTGATTCGAGTTCTTCTAGTGATACAGGAGTGAGGTTCAGGGTGATTTTCCCCTCGGAATCAATGGTGATGGCCTGAATTTTAGGCGCGCTGATATCTGCGGCTGCTTTTCCGCCTGCTTTCGGTAGCTCTACTTTTACCCCCTTCACACCCGCCGCGGTCATCACGATGAAGATGAGGAGGAGCACTAAGTATAAGTCCACCATCGGGGTGACATTGATGTCGTCGTAACTTTTGTCGTCTGCAGAGGCCATATAATTATTTTGTTAGTTATGAATCAAACATCATCGCTATCACTAAATTTCGGAGCGGGTGCTTCATTGACCTGAGGATAAAACTCGGCCATTTTTGCAACAAACTCATCAATGAATACTTTTACTTCTGAGGTGATGTTTTTGATGCGATTGTTGAGGTAAGAATAAACGAAAAGCGCTGGAATAGCAACAATCAAACCTGCTACTGTGGCAAGTAGAGCGGAGGCAATACCTGGTGCGATGGCGTTTACGTTTACTTCACCTTCTTTTGAAATGATGGCGAAGGTGATCATCACACCCACAACCGTGCCCAAAAGGCCAACGTAGGGGCCACCCGCGATGCTGATGGTAAGATAGACGAGTCCGTCGGTGAGCTTGTGTTGCAATTGCACCAGACCAGAATCAAGTGCAGCGCGCACTGCTTGAATGGATCTTCCTGATAGACCTTTGTGCCCACTATTTGTCGCAGCAATACGGTGCGTGATTTCCTCGGAACCAATGTGATAAATGTCATAGAACGGCGAGCGTTTCATGGCTGGCGTTTCGTTCAATTTCGTCTTGTCTGAGGCATCGCTATTGCGTTCCAAAGTGGTCAGATCGTTTGATACTTTACTCCACTGTTGTAGAAACTCGCGGTTGCCTTTCTCGATACTGTTGAGGAAGAAAATCTTGCGCGCTGCTACAGTCCAACCAATCGCAATCATCAATACGCAAATGCCGATGGCGATCCAGCCGTCGAACATCATGTTTTTGGCGATGTCGTTAAAAAGCATGATGTGCTCTAACGCTTTGTTTTGTCCGCCAGGGCTTTTCATTTCCGCTGTGATGGCTTTGCCGAGAGTGCCATCGAAAGGCAACATGCCGACTCCTGATTGGATCGTTTTGGCGATCACACCACCTGATTTGTTGATCGAAACAAAGGCAGGGAAATTTGATCCGGTGTCTTGTGCTGGGCAGATCCCCTCTGAGAGGCCGTCACTGTTGGCGAAGAATACGGATGGACCCATGATCATGAATTTTCCATCAATGGATTTTCCCGCGAAACCTAACGCTTTTCCGTCGAATGTGGAACCACCTGATATTTCCTTGAGGCGCTTGATGCCAAGTGCGAGGACTTTTGAACGCTCGGTGATTTCCTTCACAGGCTCGTTTGCTGCGTTGAGTGCGCTTTGGTCGATCGAGCCGATCGGTTCACGATAAAGTTGGTACTCTGAAGGATGGATGCGGGTAACAAATGCTTTCGAATACTGATTGAGCAGTCCTGAGGTATAGATGAACTGAGTTTTTCTGGTATCAATTTCCTTGTCTAATTTTTTGGCGTTCGTAGTGCGCAAGGCTTCATCTCTTTCGAGTTGACGCAGTTCTTTGGATAACTCGATGACTTGATCGTCGAGTTCATTGATTTCTTTGTAAAGGTGCCTTCTTAGGTCGGCGTGTTCTTTTTGAGAGTTGAGTAACGATTTTGTGGCTTCTGCAACATTGGCTTTTGCCTCGGCGACAGAATCATTTTGAGAGTAGCTAAGAGAGCTTAATGAGAGAAAAACTAGGAGAGATAATGCGGATCGTTTCATGGCAGTAAATTTATTTAGAAATAGGAAGATTGGTGAAAGAGACATCTTTTTCCGTGGTGGCGGTGACTAAGAGTTTTTGAATATCGGCAGCTAACTCATTGGCCTCTGTGAATTTCCAGCCTGTTTCACTGGGCACTCCGATCATCGCGAATGTGCTATCTTCATTGACGGCGTAGGCAATGGAAAGGCCGAAATACACGACCTGCATGTTGTATTCGCTGCCATCAGTTTTTTTGTGCAACTCAGGAAAAATGTTTACTCCTTGTTGGAATTTTTCTGCTTCCGCCATCAGTTCAGTGATGTTTGCGAGGCGCTTTGCCACGTCTTCTGCTTGCGCATCAATTGGTAGGGCGAGATTTTTCTTTAATGTCTCAATGCCTACTGAGATTTTAGCGGCTCGCGCAACGGGTGGAGGAAGTAAAGGAATAATGGTAGCAAATTCTTCTTCCATCTTTCTTAGCTCAGTGCTGAGCAGTTTTTCTGCCGCGATGAATTGATCACGGGCGGTTATTTTGTTTGATGATTCTTGATCTGCGGCACCTGCGAGAATTTTAGCGTCAGCGATTTGCTGCTTGTAGGTGGCGATTTCCTTGATCAGACCTTCTTTGTAGTTAGTGAGAACTTCTTGATCGTTCTTCCACTCATTGATTTCTGTTTGTTCTTTTTGCTTGGTTTCAAGCCATGACCTCAATTGCTCACGTGTTTGTTCTAATGGCGAAGCTTCCTGTGAAATAGCGGGCAGCGCCATCAACGATAGCAACAGGATTGGTACATTTATTTTTTTTCCACGTGTCATTTGTGTCATTTGATTTTTGTTGTGAATAAGGGCCGCCAGCGTGGGCCGGCGACCCTTTGATTATTTGGTTTCTCTTGGGGGAAAATTATGGATTCGGAGCGTTGGTCGACATATCGACGCGGTAGAAGTTCTTACCAGCTGGTGTTGTCACGGTGGCCGTTACGTTACCAAATGGTGTCCAGTTTACCAAGTCATCCGATTTGAACAGCGGCAGGGTAAGAGTAGTCGAGCCACCAGCGGTGACAGGACCGATCATCATGCTTGTGCCACGCAACGTTTGGATGGAGGTGGAGGTATAGAGGCTGCTGAACTTGTTGGTAGGAGTTACATCATTTACTGCTGCACTGAAACCAAGGCTGGTGAGCGCGCTGGTCGCTTCCAGAGCATCAGTTAGGCCATCGCCATCGGTGTCTACGACGGTAGGAGCAGGAGCAGAACCAGTCATCACACCAGATTGGCTAAGCTTGGTCCAACTTGCAGCCCAGTTACCTTCCGGTCCGAAGGCACCGCGGTAGCTTACAGATACAGGAGCGCCAAACGAATATCCGCTGTTGAGCAGGGGAGAGTTTGCTGCAGGAATTGGATTGATCGCGGTAAGGTTATTATTGCCATCCCTTGTGTAGGTTGTGAGCAATGGATCTGTGCCGCCGTTTGAATTGCCATTGATAGGAGCGCCAAAAGCGTCTGCGAAGAAGCCTCCTACTGGTTCAGTGCCAGTAACATACGATGCGTTATTGGCTGCGTCAATGGCTGGATTAGGTATCGGAGCGGCTCCACCAGCAACGGTGTTTGCGCTGGTAGTAGTTGTCATGCCCAATGCCGCGGGGATAGTCACAACGAAGCTCGAATCATTATTGCCGGGAGTTTTGTTCACAAAGACAATCGTCTGAGTAATGGAGCCGTTAGTGGCCTCAACGGGAAGCACTGAAATCGTGAAGGCTGCATTGATAGCGGAAACGAGTGTAAGTTCGGAGGCGATCTTTGCTGCTACTTGAGCAGTGGTGTCTCCGCTAACAAGCGCAACGGGATACGTTCCGGCTCCTGTTCCTGCGACAGTGACGCTTAGATTGCCAGAAGAAGTAGCTGAGCCAGTAACTGTGGATGTTTCCATTTGAACGCGTGGTGAGCTACCGAAACGACCAATGGTGTTGCTTTTGAACTGCATCGTTGTGCCATAACTGAGCGCATTGTCGTTGAATTTTACCAAATCATCAGCATAATCGTCAAAAACGCAATTGTAAATTTCACCGTTGAAGTAGTCTTCAATATGCATGGCGAAATTGCCTTTCTCCCAGTTAACTTTACCCGCAAGGGAAGGAAGTCTGGTGAGAGTATTGCTGCGTCCTGCGCCAATGAATGTTCCGTTGTAAATGATTGGTTTGGCTTGGTTCGCCAGTGTTGTTGCTGCGGTTACTCCAGCCCCAGTGATCGTGCCGTCAACGCCGTCCCACTCACCACCTGCATCTGCGATGCCTGGTGTTTGAATGCCGAACCAGAATTGATTGGTGCCTTTATATCCTTGGTCGATGTCATAGCTGTCATCTTGGTTGAACGCCATCACGAGGTGACTTGTATTTACTGTTCCGCCGAAAAATTCAATGCCGTCATCCAAATTTGCGTAAACTTCCAAATAGTCGATAATTGTGCCAGAACCAACGCCACCCAGCGTAAGACCGTTAATCTCTCTGGCGGATGAGAACTCATAGCCACCATGGCGGATCGACACATAACGAATGATACCGCTATTGTCAGCGTTATCGACGGGGAAAGCCGGGCTTTCACCATATTGAGTGGCATCTGGCAGTGCACCGGCGGTTTCACCGTCATTTGAGACCGAACCCGCTGGAGCGAATCCTTCGATCTGGGCCGTTTTAGCGTTATTTCCAGAACTATTGATGACAGACACGAAAGCTTTACCGAGCAGAATCACTCCACCCCATTGTCCGCCATCATTCAATGTAGGAGCGGGGCCGTCTATCGCATCGACATCGAAAGGAGAGTCTCCGTTGCCAGATAGCGATTCCCATTCACGAACTGATGAGAAGATGATTGGATTCGTAGCAGTGCCATCAGCGATCAATTTACCACCGCGTGTAGCGGTGAGTGATCCAACTTTGTCGTCAGTTTTGATGGAAGTGTTATTAGTGTCGATTGATCCGTAGATTTTCGTTCCTGGCTGAATGGTGAGAGTCACTCCATTGGGGATAAATACTCGATCCGTGAGAAAATAAGTATTGTTGTTCGTCCAGGTTTGGTTCGCAGTGATGATGCGAATGTTAGTGCCTAAAAGTGAAGCTGTAGAGAACGATGTTAAGCTGTTATCGTTGTAGACATCGATGTCTGCTGCACTCAGCGCTAATGGCGCAATGATTCCGAGCAGTAATGCAATCGTATTTTTGTTAGTTTTCATGAGTTAATATAGTTTGTTGTTTGATTTTGGTGCTATTGCTAGTCCGCATTGTTTTGCGCGCGGACGTTCTGAAATTATGAGTGTCGTTTGAATTTGTCTCTTGCTTACTTGTGACATGATTGACACATGCATAAATCATTTCGCTAGAAGGCGATTTGAATTTCCGTCCAGTAGCTACGACCAATGGAATCGTTACTGAAAGTATCATCTCCTAAAAGGTAAGTATCCTGCGCATTAAAAATATTTTTGACTCCCGCTCTGATCGTATAATCTACCCCGTCCGTCTCTATACCTTTCGAGAGAACGAGGTCAAAGGTGTGAATCTCTTGACGTGAGACTTCGCGGTCTGTTGGTGTGAGTTTGAGAATCGTAGGGTAGTCGCCGTTATAATTGTAAACGAGGTTTGCCGTGAGAGCCCACGGGTCATAGGAATAACCAAATACAAAATTTGCGAGGAAACTTGGTTGGAAAGGAAGTTGGCTACTTACAGGTATAGCCTGAGTCCCTTGGACATTGAAGTAATTTAATACTGCATCAATGTAGGTGAAATTACCCTTCAGGGAAAACGGCCCTATGTTTGCGATCTCGGCTTCTACTTCGATACCATTAATCGATGCGGTGTAGTCCTCGCTCGCTCCTGTCAGTGGATCGATATAAGCATCGCCGTAGCCTATTACTCCGTCTTGAAAATACGACACCAGTGGGCGGACCAAATTTTTATGAAACAGGCTCATACGAAAGGTCGTATTTTCATTAGCTTGCCAAATTGTGGCAAAGTCAAAGTTAGAGATTTCCGTCTGACCTAGTTGATTGTTTCCACGACGTCCGATTCCCGATGCCTGATCCAAGCTCTGAGAGGGTATGAATTCCCAAAACGTCGGTCGCGATACGGTTTGAGACCAAGCCAAAAGAAAAGAAAGTTTGTCATTAAATAGTGAAGTCCCGGTTGTGATTGTTGGTAAGATCGCTTGCAGACCATCACGATTTTCCCAACCGTTACTATCAATTTGATCATCCGTAAATGCTGAAAGTGGAATGCCAGAGATGTCGATATCATAGTCTTCCTTCTCTATGCGCACTCCACCGGTAAAATATGTTTTTCCGAAGTGGAAACTGCCGCTGTAAAAATAGGCTTGTTGGTCAAGTCTGGTGCTGATGTTTTCCAAACCATTCCGGGTCAATGAATCAATGTAATACGGGCCAGAATTGTAAGTACCATTAAAGTAATCAGCAATGAGATCAGGATTATTTGCAAGCTGTTCGCCGAGGCCGCCCGGTCCTTCTAGGGCGCCAGGAGTAAAACCAGGCAAATCGCCATTCAAACTAAGTACGAGGTCATACTGTCTTGCCGTGGTAACCCTTGTTTTTTTTAGCGATGAAGTGCCGAGTCCGAACTCAAAATAATTATCATCATTCGTTTTGGAAAAGTAGAATGGTATGGTTCCTGCGATTTGGCTATTCGTTGCATCTTCTGCGGTGCTTTCGGATCGGCGTGTGATGATTTGTTTGCCGGGAACTGAACCACTATAGGTCCCGTGGGCGAGGGTTTCGACAGGGGGCTTAGTATCGTCAATGATTAAGGCGCGTGAAGCTTCGTAGTTGTCATAAATTTGTTTCGTATTGGGCCGTGCGTACATCGGATCCTTGATGGTTTGCCAATTGTAAGTCTCGGGATTAGGCAGACGCAACAATCTGGCATACTCTATGGCACGGCTGTCGAGCTCGGCCTGCACTCGCACGATCTCACCAGCAAGTGCCTCTCGTGAGAAATCGAGAATTCCATATTCAAAGTGAGTGCTGTGCGGGCGGCTTTCTAGCGCTTTGCTGATTGTATTTGACCACGTAATCTTAGCACCGCGCTCAGACCACTTGTGTTCGCCACTTATTTGATAAATTTGAAGGTCTCGTGTTAAAGGATTAACATCCCATGAAGCGCCGTAATAAATGGCATCTGGACCATAATCATTGGCTGGATCTAGGTTAGAATTTTGTAGATGATTGCCATAATTTAGGTTCTCTTGGTCATCGAAGATATTGGTCGCGTTGCTAACATTATCTTCTGCGATGTGTTTATTGAAGTAAGTAGCTTGAATCTTGTTGTTCTCGTTGATCTCTAATCCAACGGATACATAAGCAGCCCATTCGTTAGTACGAGTATATTCATCCAGCAAGAAGTTACGCGTTTGATTGGTGACATCTGATGAGTTGTTGAAATCGCCCGTTGACCGGCTAAATGCTGTCATCACTCCTAATTTCATGCCATTTTTCAGATCAAAAGTTTCACCATAAGTGAGCGCCTGTGATGTGCCGAGTTCAGCATCCGCCTCCTTAGGCTTTAAGCTCTGAGACTCGTGCATCTTGCGCCAGCGAGATGTAAGGTCCTCGGGTGTCGTGTCGGAGCCGTCGATGAAATTCACTGAGCCATCTGGATTTTTATTTTCCAAAACCTTGGGTAGCGTGTCTCCAGCTTTACCGAATATACCCATGTCGTGATTCGGATGCACATACATTTTATTATCAACTGAATCATTGTAAGTGATTTTTGATTGCACGCTGAGAATTCTTTCCTTCGGAAATGATCGCGTTGCAATATCAATTGCCCCACCGCCGAAGTCACCAGTCAAATTGGCGCTGTAGGTTTTATCTACCTTAATGGCCTCGATCGCACTGGTTGGAAATAGGTCAAGCTGCACGGCTTTGCGCGAGGGATCGGCGGAGGCTATTTGCGCACCATTGAAAGTAGTGGTAACGTAGCGGTCGGCAAGGCCGCGGACAACGGCGTATTTGCCATCGACGATGTTTGCCCCAGAGACTTTACCGATGGCTTCACCGGCATCGCTCACTCCTGTTTTTGCAAACTCCTCGCGGCCCATAGTGGCGGTGAGTTTGGGTGTCTCCAAATCGATGGAGAGATTGAAATCGCCGGAGTTTGTGCTCTCTTGATACTCACCAACAATGGTTTCCTCTTCCATCATTGTTTCATCAGTATTGCCGTCAGCCGACTTCTCTTTCAGTGAAATGCGCATCGTTAGTAATTGGCCGGGTAGTGCCGTGGCGGACTGAGTGGTGATCACGTAGCCGATCTTTGACGCCTCGATTGCGATATTCCCTGATGGGGCCGCTGGAATGAAAAATTTGCCCTCGCCGTCAGTTTCGGTGGTTTTTCCTGATCCAAGAAGTTCGATCGCGACACCTTTTACGGGGTTTAATCGATCATCGGAAACTTCTCCACGAATTTCGCAGAAGCCTTGCACAATCGGCATGCCATCAGCGGGAGGGAGTTGATTCTTGGGCGTCATTGCGATTTCGCCAATGGCAGGTAAAAGATTCTGATTGTCTTCTAATAAGCCGATATAGGATGTAACCCGTTGGTTTTGGTAAAAAGCTACGATATTTTTGCTCGAGGATTTGGGTGCAATTCCCCATGATTCTGCGGCAATGAAGCCGGCACTTTGTGGTACCACACCCCATTCTTGGACAAGAAGTTCTCCATACACCGAAGCGTGAGAAGTTAGCAATAAAAAGAAAAAGTATGCAGATATACTCAAGCAGTAGGCTGTCAATTTGGATCTGTACGATACTTTTTTCATCTGGTAAAAATTGCTCGTTGCCATGTTCTTACGAACCATCACAGCCGAGCGAGTTCAGTGGATAGTTGATGCACGAAATAATCAGAACGTTGCTATTGTGACACATTCGTAACATTGCCTTAACCGCAGGCAAATTAGACCAATCAGCAGGCTACCGCGGTGCTTCATGGGACTATGAGTAAATGCTTGTCAATCATGTCCTGCCTTCATAGTTTGTTTCGCTGACATCTGCGTAAATCAATTCTATGTTTTCATTCATTCTTCGCCGCCCGATATCTGTGATCGTTGCGATCATCGCAATCATGTGCGGTGCTTTCCTAGCGGTGAAAAAAATGCCGAGGGATATTTTTCCTCCTTTGGGCATCCCCACCATCTATGTGTCTCAGCCATTCGGCGGGATGGACGCAGCACAAATGGAATCGTACCTCACCTATTTTTATGAATACCACTTTCTCTACATTGCTAACTTAGAGCATGTAGAATCCAAAACCATTCAAGGAGCTTCGATCATGAAGCTACAATTTCACCCTGGCACCGACATGTCGGCAGCGCTGGCAGAGACTATTTCCTACGTGAACCGAGCACGGGCCTTTATGCCGGCTGGTACGCCGAATCCTTTTGTGACGAGATTTGATGCCGGCTCTGTGCCCGTTGGCTATCTGGTTTTTTCGACAGATAATCCTAACAGAACTCTTGGTCAGATGCAGGATGAAGCACTTAATAAAGTGCGACCCATGTTTGCGACTCTTCCGGGCGTTTCTGCGCCGCCTCCGTTTGGCGGTTCGGCGCGGACAATTCTCGTCAATGTCGATCCTGACAAATTGCGCGCGCGCGGTCTGAGTCCCGATGAAGTGGTGGCAACGATTGCGAAAAGTAATGTCGTCTCGCCATCAGGAAATATGACCTTGGGCGACAATTACCCGATTGTGCCGCTCAACGCGGTAGTAGGAAAGCCAACTGAACTAGCTGATGTGCCGATCCGCTCCGCGAAGCAAGGCAGCGTCTATGTGCGTGATGTCGCCACCGTTACTGATGGGTCTGACATCACCACGTCATTCGCGCTCGTGAATGGCAGACGCACAGTGTATTTGCCGGTAACAAAACGAGCAGAGGCATCCACGCTAGCAGTCGTGGAGCAAGTGAAAAATAACATCCCGCGCTTTCAAACGGCATTGTCTGCGGATGTAAAAGTATCCTATGAATTTGACCAATCACCCGTGGTCTGGAATTCGATCAATGCCTTGATCAAGGAAGCTGGTTTAGGTGCTATTCTCACGGGCTTGATGGTGTTGTTATTTTTGCGTGATGTGAGAAGTGCCATGATTGTGATCGTAAACATTCCTATTTCACTTTTTGCGGCAACTTTTGCCTTATGGATTGCGGGGCAAACGGTTAATTTGATGACTCTTGGTGGTCTGGCGCTCGCAGTCGGAATTTTAGTCGATGAAGCAACAGTGGCGGTGGAAAATATCCATACTCGGCTTTCGCGTGGTGATTTGCCGGCCCGCGCTGCGGTGGCTGCCATTAGAGAAACGGCGGTTCCTAGATTTCTAGCGATGTTGTGCATTCTCGCCATGTTCATTCCAGCATTTTTCATGCAAGGCGCTGCGCGTGCGTTATTTCTACCGCTTGCAATGGCGGTGGGATTCTCGATGGTGGCTAGCTTTTTATTGTCATCCACGCTGGTGCCGGTTTTATCCATCTGGTGGTTAAAAGGTAAAAATAATCATTCGACTAAAGATTTTATTTTAACTCGTTTTTATGAAGGTCTTCTGAAGCCAGTGCTGGCTTCGCGCTGGGTGGTAGCTCCCGTTTATCTTGGTCTCGCTGGTTTATTGATTTACTCACTCGCCCCACAACTTGGATCGGAAATTTTTCCTCGCGTAAATGGCGATCAATTTGCCCTGCGCTTCCGCGCTCCAGCGGGAACGAAAGTAGAAAAAACCGAAGAGTATGCCAAAAATGTTCTTTCGATCATCGAGCGCATTACCGGCAAGGAAAACGTTAAACTCACGATCGGACTCGTAGGTGTACATGCGGCAAATTATCCCGTGAACCTCATCCATTTGTGGAATGGTGGCCCTGAGGAAGGCTGGTTGGCAATCCAATTGCAGCCGAGCGCATCCGTAAAAACTGATGAGCTTCAAGAAAAATTGCGAGAAACATTTGCGCGTGAATTGCCATCACTACGATTTTCTTTTGAGCCTTCTGATATTACTTCGCGTGTGATGTCGTTTGGCTCCCAAACCCCGATTGAAGTCGCTGTTGGCGGTCCCGATTTAGTTTTATCACGAGCCCATGCGGAAAAACTTCTTGTAGAAATGCGAAAGGTCCCTTGTCTGCGTGATGTCAACATTGCGCAAGAAACGGAATTTCCTGCAGTGAAAATCGATGTCGATCGTGAACGCGCAGGTTTGTTAGGAGTCAACATGCAAGATGTCGCCAGAGCAATGGTTGCAGCAACGACTTCTAGCAGATTTACACAAACGAATTTTTGGGCAGATCCCGCCAAGGGAGTGTCTTACAATGTGCAAGTGCAAATTCCGCAAACCGAAACCAAAACTCTAGAGGATCTTGGCAACATAAATGTTGTTTCATCAAATGGTCCAGCTGTCTCGCTGAGGAATATTGCAAAAATTTCTCAGACCACTACTGTGAGTCAGTACGAACGTTATAATATGGTGAGACTTATCTCCGTCACCGCGAACTATCACGGAACTGACTTAGGAACTGCGATCAAAAAAGTCCGCCAAGCCATCACCGCCGCCGGTGATCCGCCTGCGAAGACTTCTGTAGATTTGCGCGGTCAATCACCCACACTTGATGCATTGCAAAGCGGATTTACTGCAGGACTTGGCGTGGCGGTGTTAGTATTGTTTTTTCTCTTAGCGGCGAATTTTCAATCATGGCGATTGGCTACCGTGGTGATCTCGGTAGTGCCCGCAGTTTTGTTAGGGATCATCGGCATTTTATTACTGACCCGATCTACGGTGAATATCCAGTCAGCGATTGGCAGTATCATGGCGGTGGGAGTTGCTCTGGCGAACGCAATTTTGTTGGTTACGTTTGCGGAGCGCGAGCGCAAAGCCAACGGCGGTGATGCCCCAAGTGCCGCGAGATCAGGTGCGGCTTCACGGCTCAGACCGATTATGATGACATCATTGGCGATGATCGCGGGCATGCTGCCGATGGCTCTTGGCTGGGGCGAAGCGGGCGAGCAAATGGCGCCGCTGGGTCGTGCCGTGATTGGTGGATTGGTATTTGCAACGCTGGCGACATTGCTCATTTTGCCGACATTTTTTGCCGTGCTTGCGGGTAAAAGCACGCGTTCCACTTCACTCGACCCTGATGACGAACAAAGCATCCATCATTCATCAATTACTTCACCATCCTTGTAATATGTTACGCTTACTTTCATTACTATTTCTTGCCGCGCTGCCCATATCAGCGGGCGACGTTTTGCTAACGCAAAGCAGCCGCGGCATTATCCACCGATGGGTGACCATCCCCGCCACGCTGAGGCCTGATCAGCAAGTGACGTTGCATGCAAAAGTTGCTGGGCATTTGAAATCCATCAGTGTGGATGTGGGCGATGCCGTTGCTGCTGGGCAATCACTTGCGATCTTAGAGGTGCCAGAAATCGAAGCTGATATGATCAGTGCTCGCACCGCGAAAGAGGTAGCGGAACTTTCCTACAATCGTCTGGTGGTCGCTAGTGAAAAAGCATCAGGAGTGGTGCTGCCACAGGTGCTCGATGAAGCGCAAGGTCGTTTAAAAATAGCCGAATCCGCATTGAAGCGACAAGAGATCTTACTTTCGTATGCAACGCTTACCGCGCCTTTTAAAGGCACCATTACCGCGCGCTATGCAGACCATGGAGCATACATCCCCGCTGGAGGAACAGATCAGCAAGGGGCTGTCGTTAGTCTAGCAGATACGTCTAAGATGCGCGCCTGCATTTCTGTTCCAGAGCAAGAAGCTAAATTCATTAAGTCTGGCACCCTAGCAAATATCATCACAAGTGCCACTGCGAAACCGTTAGAAGCAAAAGTTTCTCGTGTCTCTAACACTCTCGATACCAATAGTGCCACCATGACGGTGGAAGTGGACTTGCCAAACAGCGATAATGCCCTGATCGCCGGTGCTTATGTGAAAGCTATGCTCGCAGCAGAAACTCACCCCAATGCTCTGTTGATTCCCGTGAGTGCCATTCTCGCGGAAAAAGTGTCCTCTTCGGTGTTTGTCTATCGTGAAGGTAAAGCGGTTAAAACTCCCATCGTGGTAGGTTTCAATGATGGCAAAAATGCCGAAGTGATTTCTGGTGTGTCAGGTGATGAGGCTCTGATTCTGCTGACGGGACTTACGCTAACGGATGGCCAATCAGTCACTACCGCGCCAGTCAAATAATCTTATCTCTCTAACTATATGCGATATGTCATTCTAAGTTTTTGCTTCGTCTCTGCAATTTTCGCTGCTGAACTACCGACGGATTATACCATCAATTTGGAGACCGTGTTGCGCTTAGGCGGAGCGAATAATTTGGATCTTCAATCGGCGCAAGCAGCGCTCACGACAGCCCAAGCCGCTCATCGCGAGACGCGCACGAAATTTTTCCCATGGGTTACTATTGGCACAGCGTATCGGCGGCAAGACGGTAACACACAAGATATCCAAGGTCATGTGAACAGCGAATCAAAACAATTCTATCAAGGCGGCGTCGGTGTGGTGGCCGAATTACGCATCGGCGAAACCATCTATCGATCGCTGGCAGCTCAGCAACGTGCCTTGGCTGCAGAGCACGATCTCGCTGCGGTGCGAAATCATCTTTCAGCAATTGTTAGCAATGCTTATTTCGATTTATTACGCGCTCAAGCTAGCTTGCAAGTGAGTGAACAATCGAAACTGCTCGCCGCGGATTATGAAAAACAGCTGACGGCTGCTGTAAAAGCAGGGGTCGCATTTGAAGGGGATCAATACCGCGCTCAAGTGCAAGCATTGCGTCATGATCTAACAATTCGCCGAGCGAAGGAGGATATCGAACTTGCCTCAGCGCGGCTGTGCGAATTACTTCGCCTGCCGAATGGATTTAATCTTCGTGGTGACGATGGTGAACTCGTGCCGCTTGCATTTTCTGCCGGATCAGAAAATCTCAGTTCTTACGTAACTCTCGCTCTGAATAATCGGCCTGAGCTACGCAGTCGTGAAGCGATGCTCGCGGCTGCTAAGACCGATACTGAGGCGACGATCAAAGCACCATTTTATCCTGATCTTAGTGTGCGCACTAACGTCGGTGTATTGGGTGGGGGCAAAAATTCTCACACCGAAAGTGTTGGTGGAAATTCGGATTTTAACTTTGCCATCGGTTGGCGCATCGGTCCTGGAGGGTTGCTCGATACATCACGCACCGCGATTGCGAAAAGCATGGAAACGCAAGAGTCGATTTTGGCAGAAAAAACACGCCAACGCATCACTCGCGAGGTGCTTGAGTCTGTGGCAAAAATGCGCTCGGCGAAGGATCGCTTGGACATCAGCATCAAGTTGTTAGAGGCCACAGAAAAAGCATACAAACTCACTCTCAATCGTGGTGCTCAAGGAATTGGAAGCGTGCTAGAAACTCTGCGTTCAGAAGAAGACTTGAGTTTTGCGCGACTCGCCTATTTTGATCTCATTGCTGATTTCAACAAAGCGCAATCGGATCTTCGCCGCGCCACGGCGGCAAAATAATCAGCCAGTGACGCTGTTTTTTTCACAATGATCTGTCGCCATTTTTTGCAAAAAATCATTGAAATAGACCACATTCATGCTGCCATCCATTTCCTCGATGACGGCACTCATGCTTTCTACCCAATCACCGCTATTGAGGTAGTGAATTCCATCTAACATTTTATCGGCGGGCGTGTGGATATGTCCGCAGATGATACCAGCGCAGTTCTTTTGTTGCGCTAGTTTCTGCAATTGCTCTTCATATTTATCGATGAATGAGACGGCAGATTTCACGCGACCTTTTATTGCTTTGCTGAGCGAATAGTATTCTTTGCCGCGGAAGGCGCGCCATTTATTATAGATTCGATTGATCTTGAGCAATGAATCGTAGCCAAAGGCTCCTATCATCGCGATCCAACGGTGGTTCGTAGCAACACTATCAAATCCATCTCCATGCACGACGAGGTATTTTTTACCGCCTACACAGTAGTGGATGTGCTCTTTAACAATTTTCATCGAGCCAAATGTCAATGGGAGAAAGCGCTCTAGAATATCATCGTGATTGCCGCGAAGGTAAATGACATCAACTGCTTGTTTCTCCATTTTTTTCAAAATGGTACGGATGACTCTGCTGTGTCGATTGCTCCAGCGCGTGCCGCGGCGTAAGGCCCATCCATCGATGATATCGCCATTCAAGACCAGTTTTTCGCACTGGATCATTTTAAGAAAAGCCACGACTTCTTCAGTTTTTGATTCGGGCGTGCCAAGGTGAATGTCGGATAGAAACACGGTGCGACATTGGTATTTTTCCGGTTTGATTTTACCACCGCGACTGTCCATGAGCGGGCTATTATTTCTCGCTGCACGCGCCAATATTTCTTCAAACTGATCTGCGATTACGTCCCACGATTGCTCCATGATTGAGAGTCGTGCGGCACTACGGATCTCATGGCGGTCAGGATGGGTGCGTGCATCACAGGCTAATTTGATCCAGTGTTCTTCATCATTCATCTTCGCTTTCAGCCCCGTGACGTGATGTTCGATGTGTTGCGCGGAAGCCGCATAATCAAAGCCAACAACCATCAGCCCACTGGCCAGTCCTTCTAGCACAACGTTGCCAAATGTCTCGGTCACACTAGGAAAGAGCAAGACATCTGCGGAAGCATAGTGCCGCGCTAAGTCGTTGCCTTGTTGCATGCCAGAGAAGTGAATCCAGGGATAAGTTTTCTCTAGGTTTTCACGAAGTGGTCCATCACCTACGATCACAAATTGCGCATCGGGGGCAATCAGGCGAATGTTTTCCATTGCCTGGATCGCTAGGGATAGGTTTTTTTCTGCGGCGACTCTGCCTACTGTGAGATAAACACAGTTTTCTTCATTAGCGCCCCAGGTGCTTCGTAGTTGAAGATCGCGATGCTGTGGGTCAAATAGTTCTGTATCTACACCTCGTCCTAGCAAACGAGCGTGAAAGATGCCTTCATCTTCTAACATTTTCACAACCTCAATGCTCGGGGCCAATGTGACATCAGCTCGGCTATGAATGTGACGCAGATAGCTCATCGCCGCTGGTTGCAAAAGACCCAGTCGGTATTTCGATAAATACTGATGGAAATTGGTATGAAATCCTGTGATGACAGGAATACCCAGCGCTTTGGCAACACTCACTGCGGAAATTCCCAACGGACTCTCCGTGGCTACGTAGATGACATCGGGCCGACGTTTGGTCCAGCGCTTCCGTAGTTTAAATGGACCGGGCATGCCGATACGCACTTCTTTGTATCCCGGCATTGGTATGGAAGCGATCGCGGCTTCTCCTGAGGCAGATTTTTCCCCACTGCGGATCACGCGAATGCGGTGTCCACGAGTAATGAGCGCGTTGGTGAGCCGTCCCAGAGTCATGGCAACTCCATTTACATCAGGGGCAAAAGTATCAGTAACAATATCAGCTTTCATTTAGTTGCTCCTGTACGAGCAAAATCAACATAGCGGGATCGTCTCTGCTGTTGACATGTTAGCACTGTGACAATTTCGTCAGATGTGGATTTTTTATGGCTCGTGCCTCCGCTGGTTTTCACCGTTTTATCAATGTTTTTGGTCTTCATTTCATAGAGGTTTGATTAACACATGTGTATCTTTTCATAAAAAAATGCCAAAAAACTAAAAAATATCCCTTTTGACGAAACAATATTTTGACAAGTGTCTCGGAATCCGCTAAATCCCGCGCCCCGTAACAGGGGTTGGAACCTCTGAAAATAACTTAAACACGCACTCGACTATGTCCAAGAAACAGAATCTCAAAGCCGCAATCCGTAACCGCACAGGTTCCGGTCGTCTCAATCAAATGCGCCGTGAAGGCTGGTTGCCATCCATCATGTATGGAATGGGCGCCGAGAACAAAAACCTCAAAGTGGATGCTCGTACCTTCAATGACCTGCTTGCAAAGAGTAGCTCAGACAACATTCTTGTGAATCTTGACATTGAAGGAGTCGGCACCTCATTAGCATTCCTTCAAGCCATTCAGCATCACCCGATGAGCGGACTGCCGATTCATGCAGACTTCCGTGCGATTGATGAAAACACAGAAATCACCGCACACGTGCCACTTCACCTTGAAGGTGAACCAGTTGGCGTAAAAGGCAGCGGCGGTTTGTTAGAACACACTGTTCACTCTTTGGAAATCCGTTGCTTGCCAAATGATCTTCCTGAAACTCTTGTTGCAGATGTGACGAACCTCGATGTTGGTGATTCCCTGCACATCGGCGAATTGGTTCTTCCTAAAGGTGTAAAAGCAACCCACGCCGCCGACGTAGTGGTGGCCCACGTTGCCAAAGCACGCGTGGTAGAAGAGGAACCAGCAGCAGCGACTCCCGCTAAAGCAGCACCTGGCGCCAAAGCGGCA
>CAIRGO010000070.1 GCA_903878115.1 Akkermansiaceae bacterium
CTCGAGGAGATCGGCGACGCGCTGGATGATGCTTTCCACCATAACGCCAAGTTTTTTGGCGAGGTCCAGTAGTTGCTCTTTGGTGTGAGGGAGGAACTCGTGGAGTGGTGGGTCGAGCAAGCGAATCGTTGCGGGGAAACCCTTGAGGGTGGTGAAGATGCCGGTGAAATCCTCGCGCTGGTAGGGCAAGAGTTTCGCCAGTGCGGCCTTACGGGCGCTGAGTGTCGTGGCAAGGATCATCTCGCGCATCGCATCGATGCGGTCACCCTCGAAGAACATGTGTTCCGTGCGGGTGAGGCCGATGCCGGTGGCCCCGAAGGCCATGGCGATACGCGTCTGTTCGGGCGTGTCAGCATTGGTTCGGACGGCCATACGGGTGGCTTGCTCGCACCACTGCATGAGCTGCAAGAAGCTCTTGTATTTCTCAGTCTTGATGGCGGCTTTATTGCCACTCACGATACCGGAAATGATTTCCGACGGAGCTGTTTTCAGTTCGCCGCCATAGACGGTGCCGCTGGTTCCATCGATGCTCATGTAGTCGCCTTCCTTGAAGGTTTGGCCGGAGGCTTTGACGGTGAGTTTTTCGTAGTTGATTTCGAGGGCGGCGGCGCCACAGACGCAGACCTTGCCCATTTGGCGGGCGACGAGTGCGGCGTGGGAGGAGACTCCACCCTTGGCGGTAAGGATGCCTTCCGCAGCGATCATTCCGCGGAGGTCTTCAGGGCTGGTTTCATTCCGCACGAGCAATACTTTTTCACCACGGGCTTCTGCAAGCACCGCTCGGTCCGCATTGAGGTAAACCTTGCCCGAGGCCGCGCCCGGACCCGCAGGGAGACCGGTCGCTATCACCTTCGCCTTGGCCGCTTCCGCGATGTCGAAGATTGGTGCGAGGAGTTGGTCGAGTTGATCGGCTGGATTGCGGAGAACCGCTGTTTCCCAGTCGATGAGCTTTTCCTTAACCATGTCCATCGAGAACTTGAGAGCGGCGGCAGCGGTGCGCTTGCCATTCCGGGTTTGGAGCATGAAGAGCTTGCCTTCCTGCACGGTGAATTCGACGTCTTGGACATCCTTGAAATGTTTTTCAAGGATGCTACGGACTTTCATGAGTTCGGCAAACGGCTTCGGCATGGCCGCCTTGAGCTTGCTAACAGGTTCCGGGGTACGGACGCCAGCGACGACGTCTTCGCCTTGGGCATTCATGAGGAACTCGCCGTAGAATTCGTTAGCTCCATTTGCAGGGTTGCGGGTGAAGGCCACGCCGGATCCTGAAGTTTCACCGGTGTTGCCATAGACCATTGCCTGCACATTGACGGCAGTTCCCCAAGCTGCAGGGATGTTATATTTGCGGCGATAGACGATCGCACGGTCGTTCATCCAGGAGCCGAACACCGCCCCGGCGGCGCCGCGCAGTTGATCCCAAGGGTCACTGGGGAAGGTCTTGCCCGTGCGCTTTTTCACGAGGGCCTTGAAGCGCTTGACGAGTTCCTTCTGGTCATCTGCGGTGAGGTCGGAGTCAACGATTTC
>CAIRGO010000071.1 GCA_903878115.1 Akkermansiaceae bacterium
AGGCTTAGCAGGAGCTTTCTTGACGGGAGCAGCTTTTTTCACAGGCTTAGCAGGAGCTTTCTTCACTGGAGCGGCTTTTTTCACAGGCTTAGCAGGAGCTTTTTTCACCGGAACAACTTTTTTGATCGGCTTAGCGGGAGCCGTTTTTTTCACTGTCTTAGCAGGTGCTTTTTGTGCCAATGGTTTCACTGGTTTTTTTGCAATTTTTTTCGCAGCCATAATAGTTAAAGATTGATGATTACTGGTAAATTACCAATTACATATAGTAATGGGGGCAGGTTGATTAGCCGCTGTATGGTCTAACTGCAAGTCAAAAACTAAAAAATATCTATTTATTTTTGTTTCGATACTGAGGGAGAATATTTTTGTATGCTTGCACAGATGCGGGAAGCTTCTTAGTCTCGGGCCGACTTATGCAGTTACCTTTGATTGTTGAAGCCCTTTTGATCGCATCGAATGAGGCACTGGCCGCGGATGAAATCGCGCGTTTGGTGCGTGCTCGTGTGGCGGAAGCGGAAGACGTATGCCTCCGGGAAAATGAGGAAGGCCTTGAACCTGTAACTATTCCCGAATGGTTAGCAGCTCTTGCTACTGTTGGTAGCGCAGAGGTGCTGGAGGCTCTTGCTACCTTGAATGAATCTTATATCTCGAGCGGACGCTCGTTTCATTTGTTAGAGCGTGCGAAAGGGTGGAAATTTTACACGTTGCCTGAATACGGTGAATTTGCACGACAGTTGTTCCCTGGACGTAAGCCAGAACGATTGAGTGGTCCGGCTATGGAAACCTTAGCGATTGTTGCATATCGTCAACCGATTACCAAAGCGGCGATTGAGGCAGTGCGTGGGGTCTCGTGCGATGGCATGTTGCAAAAGTTGCTAGACCGTGATCTCGTGAAAATTGGAGGACGTGCGGATCTTCCTGGCCGCCCATTACTTTATGAAACGACGGATCTCTTTTATGAACATTTCGGAATTCGCAGCATTGATGATTTGCCGAATTCCTCGGAATTGAGAAAAGTGAAATTACCCGAACCAGCGACTGAGGTGGTGGCGGGGGAGGAGCAATTGAATTTGATCGAAGCGACTGAGGCTGGCGAGGAAGAGTAACCATTGATAGAAAGAAGAAATCTTGTGAGTTTAGAGGACATTAGAAAACAAATTGACGAAGTAGATTCAGGACTGATGGATTTGCTCTCCAGACGAGCCGAATTAGTTCACGAGGTAGGTGTAATTAAAAAGCAAGAGGGCTTACAAATTTATGCCCCGGAGCGTGAAGATGCACTATTGAAAAAATTGCTAGAAAAAAATCATGGTCGATTGCCAGAGAAATCAGTGCTGGCGATCTATCGAGAAATCATGTCGGCAGCATTGGCGCTAGAGGATGATTTGAAAATCGCTTATTTGGGGCCAGAAGGCACGTGGACGCATCAGGCAGCGATCAAGAAATTTGGACATTCTGTGGCTTATGCTTCGCAGCAAAATTTTGCCGATGTCTTTGATCAAGTTGCCCGCCGTCGCGCCGACTACGGCGTGGTGCCGATTGAGAATTCTACAGAAGGAGCGGTCTCCCATACATTGGATTTATTTGTCGATTCACCATTGCATATTTGTGCGCAGATTTTACTGCGAATCGAAAACAATTTGATGTCGAAAGTGCCGCGTGAAAAAATCAAAACATTTTATTCGCATCCGCAGGTTTTCGGACAATGCCGCAACTGGATTTTGAAAAATTTCCCTGATGTCGATTTAGTAGAAGTTTCCTCAACGACAAAAGCCGCCAAGCTCGCCTGTGAATACGCGGATCAAGGCGCCGCTGCTCTCGGTGGTGCGCTGGCTGCTGAAATTCACGGACTAGAAATTCTAGAGCGCTCGATCCAAGATAGGGCCACCAATACTACTAGATTTCTAGTAATTGGTGAAAAAACATGTCCAGCCACAGGCAATGATCGCACATCTGTTTTGTTTTCGATCCAAGATAAGCCAGGCGCGTTGGTTAGTGCGTTGCAGTCGTTTGATCAGTTTGAGATTAATATGTCAAAAATTGAATCTCGTCCCTCGAAGCAAAAAGATTGGGAATACATTTTCTATGTCGATCTAGCTGGTCATTGCCAGGATGAAAAAGTTGCCAACGCGCTGGATGAATTGCGCAATCATTGTTCTTTTGTGAAATTGCTGGGTTCGTATCCTGATGCTGTCGAATGATTTTCTTCTAAGAAATGATTCAACTGCTGCGTTGTCAACTCATGCGCAAATTCGAGCAATGGGGGCAATTCGCGGATGCTTTTGTGGCCAATATCACTGGCGCACTGGCAGTTGGATTGATTCTCTCAGGCCTTTTCCACGCTGTCTGCGCAGTGCACCTAATACCGTATTTTTTAGTATTTTTGGTATCCTCACTCGCTTGGATTTTATGGGTGATTTGGTCACTGTTACACCGGGCTCTTTATGATGAATGTCAGCCTGCTGCCTATCATGCCGCAGCGATGTTAGCCTTTAGCACCCTGATCATAGCGGCGCAATACTCGCTTGCTGATCAGCGGATCGATGGCAAATTCTCGGGTAGGTGGGAGCAAATATTCATGCATGGCATGGAGTCATTTCGTTACATAGCCATCCCATAGGATTTTTTTGAGAAAGTAAAAAAGTTGGCTGGAGTTGCATTTCAATCCCTGCCACTCGGTAGGGGTGTAATGAAAAATACCAAACCAGCCGCCGCCAATGTAGTCTCCCTCAAGCAGATACTCA
>CAIRGO010000072.1 GCA_903878115.1 Akkermansiaceae bacterium
CATTCCAAATAGCGCAACTGTGGAGGCGAATACAAAATCGTCACCGCTTTCCTGCCAAAGTTTTGCTGGGCCTTTAACAATACTTTCCTCTAGCGAACTGACATCACCCTCGGCACTCTTATGACGAAGTTTCAAGATCAACCACTCATCACTAGGATCTGCATCTGCCGCACCCAATTTATCAGCATTGGCAGCCTTTTGATACTTCAAATCATCGATCCCCCCTGCGTTAGGTTGTTGCTGATCCTTGCCAACAATTTCATAAAACGCTGTGACCCTATGCCCTGCCCCAATGTCCCCTGCATCGACTTTGTCATTGTTAAAATCCTCATCTTTCAACACGCGATTTGCATAGCCGATGAGACGGTAGGAGCCGACTTTTTGGGGATTGAACTCGATCTGAATTTTCACATCTTTGGCGATGGTAATCAGTGTTCCCGATAAACGCTGTAGGAAAACTTTTCTTCCTTCACGAATACTATCAATATAGTAATAGTTTCCATTTCCATCTTTGCTGATGGCTTCCATCAATGAATCGTTGAGATTCCCGGTGCCAAAAGAGAGTATGCTGAGATAGACATTTTTTGCCGCACGTTCTTTGACCAGATCAACTAATGCCTGCTGATTCGTAATCCCTACATTGAAATCACCATCGCTTGCTAGGATCACGCGATTCACGCCACCAGCAACAAAGTTTTCCAATGCCAATTGATAGGCACGTTTGATGCCAGCACCACCGTTTGTGGAACCACCAGCTTCGAGTTTATCAAGTGCAGTTAAGGCAAGTGTGCGTCCTGATTCAGTCATTTTGGTAGGTGGCAGCACCACTCCCTCACTCCCGGCATAGACGACATAGGAAACACGGTCGCGCTCATCGAGTTGATGCAGAAGTAATTTTAACGACTCTTTTACCAATGGCAACTTACGTGAATCTTGCATCGATCCTGAGACATCGATCAAAAATACTAGGTTAGAGGCAGGGCGCTGAGCGGCGGAAATTTCACGACCTTTGATTCCAACTTTCAGCAACATGTGTTGCTCATTCCAAGGACACGTGGCCAATGTAGAATGTACTGCAAATGCCTTATCTCCTTCTGGTTTCGCATAGGCATAATCAAAGGCATTGATGCACTCCTCAATCCGCACGGCATCAGTGGGTATTTGCTGACCATCACGAATCATGCGGCGAATGTTCGAGTAGGAGGCATTATCCACATCGATCGAAAACGTGGACAGTGGATACTCGCTCGGAGTCTTCCAGGTGGGATCAATTAATGGTCCATAACGTTCGGTATTGTTAGTCTCTGCGGCAGGCAAGCCACCAAATCCACCGCCACCACCTATACCATTCCTAGATAAGGAAGCCGATGGCTTGAGCGCATCACGTTTCAGAGCCTCGGTAGCGGAGCCAGGGGATTCAACGGGAGGAGCGATCGCTGAGCTTTTATTATTAAGGGCCAAAGACTTACTTTTCGTTACATCGCCGTCAGTAGCACCACTCTCATCCGTAAGTTCATCCAATATTTTCCCTTCTAACGACTTACCTTTGTATTCATTGCCAAGACTGGCAATTGCTGAGTTAGACTCGCTAGCTACGCTAGGCACGCTAGGTATGGGCAATTTGATCTGCGGTTGCGGCGTAGGGGATGCGGAAGGATGCAAAGTTGCAGGATATTCTGCCGCAACTGTGCGACTGATCTCACGATCTAACGGAGTAGTCGTTGGCGATAATAGAGCAAGCTCAGATACACTTTCTTTTTGTTGCTGTTGATGAACAACGACACCCACGCCGATGGCTAACATCGCCGCAGCAGCTAGGCCCAATCGGTTTCTCCATGAATGTGATTGATTCGCCGGAGCGATAAGTGACATTCCCTGAATCGCTGCTTCAATCGCTTGCAGTGATTGCTCTTTGTCGGGGCGATTTTGCTCGTGAAGAAGGGCATCCATCAATTGATCTTCCATCTGTTCTTTTGTTGGTTTCATATTCGTATGTATTACTTTGTTGCTTGTTTGTTTTGGACACACTCGCGCAGCGCTTCGCGAGCTCTTTCGAGGCGTTTGCGCAGAGTGGCTCCGTTAATTCCCAATTGCGCAGCAGCCTCATCGGTGCTGAGCGATTGATCATAGTAGGCGTTGATACTTTCAGCGAGTGGCGCAGGCAATTGCTCACGACATCCCGCTAAGTGATCAAAAATTTCTGGTCGGTCAGCTTGCCATTCACTAACGATTTCTTCGATAGCAGCCAGACTTTCTTCGTCCATCGTGATTTCGCGTCCCGCATGGCGACAGGCCTCGCGCCATTTATTGCGGACAATACCACGTAACCATGCGCCGATATCGCGCGTCACATCAAACTTACTAATATTTTGCCATGCGACCACAAATGAATCTTGAACCACATCGCCCGCACTAACAGCATTACCCGTGATCATGCGAGCGTATGCCATTAAAGGCGAATGATGTTCACGGATGATTCCTGAGAATAGTTCACGATTCATAATACAATGACTTGTTGGTAAAATGACGGCGTTTTGCATGGCTTTCAATCATGATTGCGAAACGGAGGTTAATTTGTGACATTTATTTTCAAATAAAAAATCCGCGCAGATAAAAACCAGCACGGATGGGAAAATCAACGGATTAAATATTTCGATCAGAACGGTATTTTAAACGAGAAAACCGCACCACCCTCGCGCGCATCTGCGCAGGTTAGAGTGGCGTGGATTTCTTTTGCCAGGCGCAATGATAGCGCCAAGCCCAGACCCACACCAGGTTTGCTGTGAGCGGCGGCGGTGGCTGATTTATGAAAAGGTTGGAAAATTTTTCTCTTCTCACTAGCAGAAACACCAGGGCCATGGTCGCGCAAACAAATCGTGCAATAACGTTCATCGCAGGTCACCTGTAACTCCACCACAGCGGGTGTGGACGGTTGCGCATACTTGGCTGCATTGTCAGCAAGATTCATTAATATATGATCCACCGCAGCAGGATCTGTTTTAATATTATGCTGCTTGCAATCATCATTGATTGCATATTCTAAAGTAAGACCTGCTTGCTGGAGTCGATCCGTCATGCGTTCTACTGAAGCACCTAACAGTTCGCCGATGCTGATACTTTTCACACCACCACGTGCGCTGCCGCGTTCGATTTTGGCAAAGGCTAACACATTCTCCACCAAATGTCCGAGACGATCGGCTTCGCGTCGCAGTGTTTCAAAATAACTGATACGCTGTGATTCTTCTTTCACCATGCCACTGCTGAGCATGTCTGTGTAGAGTTGAAAAGTGGTCAATGGCGTGCGTAATTCGTGAGTCACGGCACTAACAAAAGCTGCGCGACGTTCACTCAATCGCATTAACATCCACAGCAACGCAGCACCTGCAATGATCGCTAAAATCATCCCCGTCCATGCGATGTGCAACGCACTGCGAGCAGGCGAATGAGCCGATAAAGCAATCGGCACCAATGCATCATCTACCTTCAATTGAAATGGCAACGCCACCAGCGCCATCGGATTATCTAATGCTCGCTTCACAATTACCTGATCACCTGATTCCTTTAGTTCAAGCTGAGGCATAGGCAATAAAGACACATTCGTAAACAAATCTTCGATCACTAGGTGCAAACGTTTTTGCAATTCATCAGCATTCAACCAAACACCTTGTAAACTTTGGCCACGCGACCCCGCGCTTTGTCGAAGTAAAAATAATTCATTCGATAACCACACCGCTCGGAAATCACCAGATATGCTATTTTTATCAGTAATTGATTCTTTTGATAGAACTGGCTCTTGATCAAATTTTTGCGACAATACCTGATTCGCATTTTTCATATTATATCCAGCTTGTCGGGACACAGCTTCTTTGCGAACAATGGCATCATTTTGTTGCCAATTGCTCTCTTTAACTGCTGGCGTTTCTGCGCCCCAAGAACCATTCGCCACGCAATAACCTAACATCTGATTATTCGGGCAGGCAAATTCTTGCGCGGGCTTTGATTGCAAAATAGCCGCAATTTTTTCTTTCGTTTCGATGCCCGCACCTGGGGCAATTACGAGTTGTCCAAGCTGCTTGCTCTCAAATAATCCCGAGATGTATCCAGAACTTTTCCAAGCATCCGTTGCGACAAACGTTTCAATGGGACGAGCATTTTCCGCAACGAGAATTGCATTGGCCTCCGATTCCAATCGCCACAGTGCTAGCCTAATTTTTTGTTCTTGTTCGGCCTTCGCGAGAGATAAGTTTGCTTCAATTTCCAAGCGCACAATATGATTTGTTAGCAAAAACATTGCCGCTATTAACACGACCGCACAGAGCGAACTAGCGATCCACACCCACGCGCAGCGCTTCATGGCGATGACCACCGATAGCCCTTTCCGCGAACCGTAACGATCATCGTCGCATCTTGATCGCAGAGTTTATCACGCAAATTGGCAACATGCATGTCCACAGTGCGCGTTTCCATCGCTTGCCCATTGAGATGCCAGACGTGGCGTAAAATTTCTTCTCGTGAAACGACACGTCCCGCGGAACCGATGAGATAGCGCAATAGATCACACTCGCGATCTGATAACGCTGATTCCACATGATTGATCACAAAGGTTTTTCGAGAAAAATCAATGTTAATAGCAGCATTACTATAAGAAGCAGATGGTGATTTCCGCTCGCAGGTTCTGCGCAATACTGCATCAACACGAGCGAGCAACTCTTTTACACTGAAAGGCTTTACGACATAATCGTCCGCTCCCATCGCCAATCCTTTGACACGATCTGCTTCTTCCCCTTTGGCAGATAAAACAATCACGGGTTGCCCAGGCCGACTTTTTTTCAATGCTTGCAAGACATCAAATCCACTCGCATGTGGCATCACGAGATCCAGTAACATCAGTTGATAATGCGAGTGTAATGCCATTTCAATCCCGTCACGCCCGTTTGCAGCTTCTATCGTTTCATATCCTGAAAATCGTAACGCATCCACGACTCCGCGTCGCACGGCGGCATCATCTTCAACAACGAGGATCGTAGGCTGATTCACGGTGATAATAGTATTGCTTATTTTTTGATCGGCAAGGAAGAACCTGCGAAAGGCAATTTCGTAGTATTGACATCAAGATATTCACCCAATTCAAACACATTGGTGTAACCATAGGAGCGCAAGGCAACAAGGGTGGATATGTTTAACGCGGCCCTTCCACCCTTACCAGCGAAGGCTGTTTCGTCACCGGAAAAATTGTTATTGCAATAGATTAAGATCCTTGTGTTTTTGTTAGGCAGAACTTTCGCGAGTGACTCTTGGGTAAAATCAGTGAATGGTAGGCTAACCGCTCCGACCACGTGGCGCATTAGATATTTATCCGCACTACGGGCATCCAACACGATTGTGTTTGGTTCTGCCTGCATCGTAATAAATTGCTGCTCCGATACGCGGTGTGACGCATGTTCCTTTTGCGCAAGCTGCGCATCATTCATAAAACCTTGAAAATCAACGTGTGGATTCGACTCCACCGCTTGAAGATTCAGAACTGTAATCACCAGTAAGCTAGATAGTAATATTTTCATGACGCAGCAATCATAACCCAAAATCGCCGACTGAACGTAAAGAGAATGTAAAAAATGCGTTGCCTTTTTTGCAAGACTTCTCTCTCATCACCGCCGTGAGCCTAACAACAAAAGATTTCGATTATCATCTACCCGAACAACTCATCGCCTCGCGGCCACTAGCAGATCGCGCGGCTTCACGGATGCTGGTCATTCACCGCGATACCGGGGTGATTGAGCACAAAATGTTTCGCGATATTTCAGATTATCTCAAGCCAACAGATTTGTTGGTGTTGAACGACACGAAAGTAATTCCAGCGCGACTATTTTCTAACGATGGTAAAACCGAAATTTTATGCCTTGATCGCAGTTCGCCGATGGTTTGGACGTGTTTGGTGAAACCAGGAAAAAAAATGCGTGTTGGCAGAACATTGCAAGTTGCAGATGCGATTGGAACCGTAATTGAAATGTGTGAAAACGGTGACCGTGTAATTGAATGGGATCGCGAGATCGATCTGAACGTGCATGGACATCTCGCTCTTCCACATTATATGAATCGCGAGGATGAGGCCAGTGACCGCGACCGATATCAGACCGTCTATGCTCGCGAGGAAGGAGCCATCGCAGCACCGACAGCAGGCCTGCATTTCACTCCGGAATTGTTAGAAAAAATTCCACATTGCTTTCTCACTCTCCATGTAGGTGTCGGCACATTTCGTCCCGTGAAAGCAGAACGCCCAGAAGAGCATGAAATGCATTCGGAAAAATTTCATATCAGCGAAGATAGCGCCTCAAAAATTAACTCAGCAGGACGGGTCGTAGCTGTGGGAACGACCGTAACGCGAGTTCTTGAACATCTGGCCAAACAAGAAACATCCAATAGAGTCCCTAGCGCTAGCCATCAGGGAAGCACTGACATCTTCATTTATCCGCCGTATCAAATTCGAGCCATCGATGCACTACTAACAAATTTCCATCTGCCGCAAAGCACCTTGCTCATGCTAGTGAGCGCATTGGCTGGTCGTGAACTTATTTTAGAAGCCTATCGACAAGCCGTCGCAGAAAAGTATCGCTTTTACAGTTACGGCGATTGCATGCTTATTTTGTAACTCACCAATCAGTGAGCACTTTGAAAAGTTGCTCGCGTGTAGCGATGTCTTCATGCGTCAGTGATTGCAGTTTTCTGGTGGAAAACTCTTCGCAGGTGAATGATGCTAAGATCGATCCTTTAACCACCGCTTGACGAATATCATCGAAGGAGAAATCAGTTTTTCCAAGTGAGGCAAGGTAACCGGCGAGAGCACCAAGGAAAGTATCTCCCGCACCTGTGGGATCGGCAACTTCGTGCAATGGAAATGCGGCAGAACGGAAAAATGTTTGCGGTGAAACCTCCCAATTCTCCGAGTCCCCCGTGAACAACATCGCGCCGAATTCACCAAGTTTGATGATGACATTTCGTGGGCCTTTTGCCAGCAATCGTTTGCCTGCAAGAATGAGATTGGCAGTGCCCGTGAACTCACGCGCCTCGCCTTCGTTGATTACGAAAAGATCTAACTCCTTCAAAACATCGTGCAATCTTTCGTTGGCTATGTTGATCCATAAATCCATCGTGTCAGCGATTACAAAACGGGGTGACGCAGTAGATCCCGCCAACATTTGCAATTGATTGTCAGGCGACATATTAGCCAGAACTACTATGGGTGTAGTAGAAATCGCAGCAGGCACTTTTACCTGCCAACTTTCTAACACATTAAGGCCGACACGATGAGTGGTGCGATCATTCATATTATCGTGATACTCACCCGACCAGGTAAATGACTCGCCCTCCGAACGCTCCACGCCATCGAGAGTAACTCCGTGGGCTTCTAACATATCGATATGATGCTGTGGATAGTCGTGACCAATAATTCCCACCAAATGCACGGGTCTGGTAAAATAGGACGCTGCTAGTGCGGCGTACGAGGCAGACCCCCCCAGCAAATCTTTTGCTTCTGCTTGCGGAGTAATGACGTTATCAATGGCGATAGTGCCACCTACAATGACAGGTAATTTTGGCATAATTTTTTCAGTTAGAGAATTTCTTCGATCGGAATTTTTCCGTTGCTAGCAACAATAGCATAAGCATCGGCATCTTGTGGCGAAGGCGTAAGGCAAACTTTTCCGCCAGCGGTCTCGACAAGCAATTGACCAGCGGCGATATCCCATAAAGAAATGCGGGATTCCACATAGGCATCAAGCCGTCCAGAAGCTATGTAGGCCATACCCAGTGCAGCAGATCCCATCATCCGCATTTTACGAGCACGCAGCGACGCGCGAGCAAAACGCTCCATTCCCGTGCGCAAGGCATCACCGTCTTTGCCACAGCCAACGAATAAAATCGATTCCTCCAATTTTTCACGATTCGACACGTGAATGGGAACTCCGTTGTGCATGGCCGGCCCACCTTTTTCTACCGTCCATGTTTCCTGCACCATCGGATCATGAATCACGCCCACGACAATTTCTCCTTTGATACGCAAAGCAATTGACACGCAGAAATGAGGAATTCCATAGAAAAAATTCACGGTTCCATCGATAGGATCCACGATCCATTGGCGATCAGATTCTTGATTACCAGCAATTCCCTCTTCGCCGTAAAGGGCATCGTCAGGGCAGGCATCGAGGAGAATTTTCGTGATCAAATCTTGCGATGTTTTATCGAGCGCGAGTTTGATATCGTGATGAAATTCTTCATCAACCACCGCGAGTTGGCCAAATTTTTCGCGCAAAAGATTCCCGGCTTCGAGCGCGGCGTAAGTAGCAAGTGAGAGATCAGACATAAAAGCGGGCAGAGAATGCGGCGCAACCGTGCTTGCTGGTGAGCGCGGAAGCAAGCACAAAACTTCTAGGGAAACGCCTGGATTTCAGCCATAAGAAATTAAGATTGAGAAATAGCACATCGTTACTGCGGAGGATTTTTCCCGATTATTTTCTTTAATTCTTGTTTCATTTTCGTCACCACTTCTGGGTGCTCTTTTACCACATTATTCTTTTCGCCAGGGTCAGCGAGTAAGTCGTAAAGTTGCCCGACCGTATCGTTCCCGAGTTCTGTATTCGTTTCTTTCGTTTTGCGCTGCCCGTTGCTCTGCTCGATGTATTTCCATTGCGCCGTCCTTATCGCTAAGCCTCCTGCATGCTCGATCAGATACTCTCGACCAACGACATCTTCACCTAACAATGCACGATGCAGATCAAGACTATCTGGCGCCGTAACAGCATCAAATTTCTTGCCGATCAGCCCCGCGAAACTATGGGGAAAATCAACTTGGCTAACCAGAGCGGCAGAGACACCTGGCTTAATCTTTCCAGGCCAGCGCGTAATAAAAGGAACACGAGTGCCGCCTTCAAACTTACTGTATTTCCCCCCTCGAAGAACACCTGCGGGCTTATGATCTCCTAACAATTTTACCGCGTCATCTTTGTAACCATCATCCACAACAGGTCCATTATCACTAGAAAGAATTACCAATGTTTTTTCTGTTAGGCCAAGTCGATCAAGCGCATTTAAAATTTCTCCAACGCACCAGTCTGCTTGCACGATCACGTCGCCACGAGGACCAAGTTTTGTTTTACCGACAAATCGAGGATGAGGCACGCGAGGCACGTGAGGGTCATGAAGTGCAAAGTATAAAAAGAACGGCTTATCTTTTTGCGAATCGATAAATTTTACTGCTTCCCCAGTGAAGGTATCTGCCATGTCTTCGTCTTTCCAAAGCGCCGCGGTGCCGCCTTTCATATAGCCAATTCGGCTAATGCCATTGACAATCGCTTGATCATGCCCGTGGCTAGGATGCATCTTCAATAACTCTGGATTGGCCGATCCCGTGGGCAATCCAGGGAAAGGATTTTGATAACTTACTTCGATCGGATCTTTTGGATCAAGGCCTACCACTTCACGATCACGCATGTAAACACAGGGAACACGATCACCAGTGGCGGCCATGATGAAGGAATGAGTAAAACCAATATCCAACGGAGTTTTGCTAAGAGGCTTGTTCCAATCTGTATTGCCAACACCCAAGCCAAGATGCCACTTACCCACAACGCATGTTTGATAGCCATTGGTCTGAAGCACGGAAGCCATAGTAGTTCTACCTGCTTCTATGATCATCGCCGCATCGCCTGGCAAAATACCTGTGCCTTTTTTCCGCCACGCATATTCTCCCGTCAGCATGGCATAGCGCGAGGGTGTACAGGTCGCAGAGGGCGCATGGCCATTGGTAAAACGCAAACCTTCTTTTGCCAAGCGATCCATATTAGGTGTAGGAATAGCATTGGCACCATAAGCACCTAGATCACCGAATCCGAGGTCATCTGCGTAGAGCAAAACAATGTTTGGTCGCTGGTCTTCAGCAGATGCCAGGAAGGCTCCGATGAGTAAATGTAATCCAATGAGGTATTTCATAAGTGAAGAAGTTGTTGTTGTGAATGATTGGATCTGGAATCATGCATGAACCTGATTCAACCATTGCTGCAAATTATAATACATCGTTACACGGCGAATTTTTCCATCAGATAGAGAAAAGAAAGCACCGGCTGGAAGTTGGTATGCTTGCCCCGTTGCTGGAGGAAGACCTTCATCAGTCGCTACATATTCACCATCTACCACAAACTCCGCAGCGGCGCGCGTACCATCTTCATTTGCGAATAGTTGGAGATCGCTCACTTGCTCACGATAACAGCGATTCATCCGCGTAAAAAAGTCGCGAAATGCTGCCATTCCCTGCTCGGCTTCGCCTTGATTGATCTCGTGAATGACGTCGTCGCTCAGCAACGTCAGCATGCCATCTGTATTAGCCGCATTGAAATAATCATAGTACTGCTGCATCAGCGCGTACGTTTTCAAACGTTGTTCCATGGCGGGAATCTATAAGGCAATCGGGCGAAAACCAATAGTTTCTTCATGAAATCGACAAAAAACGTTTTTTCGCGCTTGGTGATTGACATTTTTTACGTCATACTCATCGGCATGCCCACTGTTGCTATTGTTGGTCGCCCGAATGTGGGGAAATCCGCGCTGTTTAACCGTCTCGCGGGACGGAAGATTGCGATTGTACATGACCAACCCGGAGTCACCCGGGATCGCCTGTCTGCGCCTTGTAAAATCACCACTCATCCCTGTGATATTGTTGATACAGGAGGCATTGGTGCGACATTGGATGACGGATTTGCGGAGCAAGTAGCCTTCGAGGTTGACATCGCGATCGCCACTGCCGATTTGATACTTTTCGTAGTCGATGCTCATGAAGGTCTCACGCCGATTGACTTAGCATTGGGTCAAAAGCTGCGTAAGGCCAAGTCTCCGACATTGTTAGTGCTGAATAAAGTCGACCACGACAACCACGAAGCAGCATGGTCTGATTTTGCAAAACTCGGACTCGGTGACGGTCTGGCAGTTTCCGCTGAACATGGCAGACAGTTTTATCTATTAACCGATGCGATCGATGCCGCACTGGCTCCGATGATGCCTGCGGAAGGAGAAACACCTGAAACCCGCCAACCCGAAGGAATACGCATTGCGATTGTAGGCAAACCAAACGCTGGAAAATCTTCGCTCGCCAATGCCATCGTGCAAGATGAACGCACCATTGTATCCGATATCGCCGGCACCACGCGTGATGCTGTGGACCTTCCCTGCACGTTCAAGGGTGAGCATTTCACACTCATTGATACAGCTGGTCTGCGTCCGCGCGCCAAACGCGATACCTCGGTAGAAGTATTCTCTGCCATGCGCACCGAGAAAGCCATTCGTCGGGCAGATCTAACATTACTGGTCATCGATCTCTCAACAGGAATCACCGCACAAGATCGCAAAATCGCGCAGTTAATTTTGGAAGAAAACAAACCTTGCTTGATCGTGTTGAACAAGTTTGACCTTTATCATCCTGGCGCCAAGAAAAAATCACGCATTGAAGAAGCGACCGAGCACGTAAAACGTGAGCTATTTTTCCTTAATTATGCGCCTTTTGCGATCGTCTCTGCGAAAACAAACGAGTCCGTTGAGATGATCTTAAAAGAAGCCATCAAAATTCGCAATCAATCGCGCACGATTCCTGGAACTGGCCAACTCAATCGCATTCTACAAAAGGCGATTGAAAAAAATCCACCTCCTGTTGATTCGAAGCTCAAGAAGCGTATGAAACTATACTATGGCACTGTAGCCACAGATAAAACCAGCGAGTTAATTCCTGTGCCGACGTATATTTTGTTCCTGAACGACAAGAAATTGCTCAATCAAAGTTATAAGCAATATCTCATTCACCAACTTCGCGAATCACATCCCGCGCCTGGCATTCCAGTGGTCTTCTCACCGCGTTCAAGGGAGCGTCGCGATTTGTCATCAGAAACTTTTTCACAAAAAGGTCACTAATTCATACATATGCTTCTTGATGTTCGCAATCTCAGCACTCGTTTCCACACCCGCAATGGCATCGTTCACGCGGTAGAAAATGTATCATTTTCGTTAGAAAAAGGAAAAACGTTAGGCATTGTTGGCGAATCAGGATCTGGCAAATCTGTCACCTGTTACTCATTACTTGGGCTCATCCCAAAACCACCAGGTCGCATCGAATCTGGGTCAGCTGTTTTCGATGGCATTGATCTACTTAAAGCATCGGAGCAGCAATTGCGCGGCATCCGCGGCAAACGAATCAGCATGATTTTCCAAGATCCCATGACTTCGTTGAATCCCTATCTGAAAGTATCCACGCAGCTATTGGAACCGCTGAAACTTCACATGGGACTTACAGGTCGTGCCGCAATGGAACGCGTGATCGAATCTCTCGCGGAAGTAGGCATTCAAAATCCAGAACAACGTGTTCACAGCTATCCTCACGAATTCTCTGGCGGCATGCGCCAGCGCGTGATGATTGCCATGGCTCTCATCACTCGTCCCGAAATGTTGATTTGCGATGAACCGACGACAGCATTGGATGTAACTGTTCAAAAACAAGTGCTTGATCTGATTCGCGATCGTCAAAAAGAGCTTGGAACTTCCGTGATTTTCATCACCCATGACCTTGCGGTAGTGGCGGAAATGTGCGATCACATCAACGTCATGTATGCTGGGCGCATTGTTGAATCCGCGCCCCGTGATTTACTTTTCTCAAATCCTCGCCATGCCTATACTCGTGCCTTGCTTGCGAGTATCCCTTCGATCAAGCCGAAGAATGAACTGCTACATACCATTCCTGGACTGCCGCCAAATCTGACAAGTCCACCTCGTGGTTGCTCATTCCGTGAACGTAACACCATGGGCCAACAGGAACTTTGTCTCACCGGTACGACGCCTGAACTAGTAGAAATTGCACCGAATCATTTTGTGCAAAACTGCCCTGGTTGCCTTGCGATCAAAGAAACGCACAGACACGAGTTACTCGCGTAATTCATTCACTCCGCTTAACAAAAAAGCAGTGCTTGAGCTTACGGCTCTTCAACAATCTGTGTGCGTGAGCCAAGATCGATCACACAACGTTTCGTGCCGAACTCTTCCATCACTCGTCCGGTAATCCGGACTTTGGTCCCTTCCAAGCCACCAAGTTCGCTCACGGACATTCCCTCTTTGCCATTTGTCGTCAAGTAGCGCCCACGTACAACGGTCTCATTTCCTATGTCAAAAATGACGTAAAGAGTTTTGCCACTGCTACTGAGTTGCACTTTTGCGATCACTCCCAGCACAGAGATTTCCTCGCCTTCTTGCTCTGCGATCAATTCCGTTTCTTCTGGTTTATAGTCGCCATCACGTTTCGCAACCTTAGGTTTCTCCTCCTCTGGCTCTTCCACTTTAGGCTTTTCTGGCTCTGGCTTTTTAACTTCAGGTGTTTTCGTAACGATCTTTGGACTTTCCGAAATGCTACTGTTGTCTACGGCATTCTCCTGCATTTCACGAGCGCGCTTCTCAATAGCGATACGCCGCTGGTCATCTGTACTTTGGGGAGTCACGCCACCGGAGCTAGCAATTGCCTCGCCACTAGTTGACACCATAGATTTCTGATTAGAAATTGCATTCACTGTGGTTTCTTCGGGCTTCACCTTGAGCAACTGAACCACAGTAAAAGCAATCAGGCCGATGGCTGCTAATCCACCAAAAATCATGGGCCATTTTTTACTGCGGGGTCTCGCAACGACAAATGGCTGATGTGGCATGGAATACACAGGCTCGTTTACTGCATTACCAACTTGTTGTGGCGGCGAAACTGTTAGATCCGATGCAATTGTTGGCGCAGAAACGGGAATCGTTTCACCTCGCAAGGCGGCCAAAGCTTGGGCACTATTCCATTTTTCTGCCTTAGCCGATCGGACCCAACCACTAAGGCGACTTACAGAGCTCCCAGCAATGACGCGTCCGCTCCACCCCATCGCGTTCTCCACCAAGATAGCGAGCTCTCTTACGCCGCCCTGACTTTTTTTAAGGCCAAGCCATTTCATTGGATCGACTGCGAATCGAAA
>CAIRGO010000073.1 GCA_903878115.1 Akkermansiaceae bacterium
GGCACCGCCCATCCTGTCAACTCACCCTTTGATTTCAGCTTTAGAGCCGTCGCCCCCCTCGACAGCCTCCTTCCCAATGCCGATGCCGCCGACCGCGGTTTCATTGTCAGCGGCTTCCAGAGCGCCGACGGGCTCTCCCGCTGCATCATTGACGAACTCCCGACCCAGCCCATCCAGTCGCTTGCCGAGCTCCAGAACTGGAACCTGCGCTCCGATAATCCCATTCCGCCCTTTTGCTTCAACATCGTCGGCAATAGCGATGCTACCCCACTCATTCCGGCCAATACGGTATTCAACTATCCCCCTACCCGTCCGACACCTGGCCAGGAGCTCCAGTACGACGACTTCTATTGCGCGAATCACATCCTTTTTGACGACTGGTTTGTTTCCTCCATCGCTCCGAAATCAGCCAATCTCGGTGTGCCCGCGGGCTCGGAGACTTCCAAGAAAACATTCACCGATTTCGTATCGGGCAACGACCCGCTTCGCAACCGCGCTTACTTGCCCATCAAGGCGGATGCCGACGCCGCGAAGACCACGGCGGGAGCCGACGGTCTTTTTACTCAATACGCAAGCAAGGCGGGTGCTTGGAAAACCATCGCATCCCGCATCGAGGTGGAAGGCATGTTCAACGTCAATTCCACTTCGGTCAAAGCCTGGCGAGCCCTGTTAGGCCACGCCCGCGATCAGAAGATTCCTTACGTCACCCCCACAGGCAGCACCTTGTCTGGCAAGCAAGACTATGCCTTCAGCCACTTCTCTGTTGCGGGCGATGTCGAGGCCAAATCGATCGGCACTTCCGGCCAGTTTTCCACCTGTGCGGAGTTTACCGGATACCGCAAGCTCACTGGCCCAGTTCTCGACCGCTTCGCTCAGGAAATCGTCAATCAGGTCCGGACCCGCGGGCCGTTCCTCTCGCTCTCTGAGTTCGTCAATCGGCAGTTGTCATCCGGTAATTTGGCCCTTGCCGGAACCATCCAGGCTGCCCTCAATACGCTCGCCAATGACAGCTCAACCAATCCCTATTCAGTGATTCAGGCCGGATCCACCAAAGTCGACCTGGCCAATCTGCCCTTTAAAGACAGGGCTGGATACAATTTTGCCGCAGCGGCTGACGGCCACAGTGCTTACGGTCTTCCGGGTTGGACACGCCAGGCCGATGTGCTCCGTCCCATCGCCCCGATTCTATCGGCCCGCGATGACACGTTCAGCATACGGGCTTACGGGGATGCCCGTGACAAATCTGGTAACATCACGGCTCGCGCAACCTGTGAAGCCGTCGTCCGCCGCACCCGCGACTTCGTAGATCCCAGGGACGCTGCTGACATCACCACCCAGCCCAAGTCCGCCACCAACCTGATCTTCGGCCGACGATATGAAATCATCTCATTCCGCTGGTTGAACAACTCTGAGATATGATGCCGTTTTGATTCAACCTTGAAAAAATCCTAATCTTGCCATGCGTGCCGCCCTATTTCTTTTGATCCTCAGCCTTGTCGCCACTGCGGCGGAAAATTCCACCCGCACCTGTCGCATCCTTTTTATCGCGGCACCTGAGAGCGCACTAAAGACCCTGTTTTTGTTCGATGGCAGGAAGGCCCAGGAAGTCGAGCTAACCCGCATGGGGTTCTCCCCCATTTACAAAATCAGCCCGGAAGCTGTTAGCCTTGCATTGCTGCCCGCGGCACCGCCCGCCTCCAACACCACCGCCACGGTTGCCGCTGCTGTGGTCCCAGCAGGAGCACCCGCGGCTGGAATCGCCGCATCAATCCGCGATTTCTATCTCATCGTGTCCAGCGACGCCGCAAACAAGGTAGCGCCAGTGAAAATTCAGGTCGTCGACGCAGATGCCGAGCACTTCAAACCCGGTCAGATGCTCTGGTTCAATCTCACTCAAAACAAGGTGGGCGGCATCGTCGGCACCCGGAAGCTCGCGATCAATCCCAACTCGCGACTGATCCTTGATGCGCCGTCCAGCCGCCTAGAGGAATACCACGTCAACATTCAATTTGTCGCGCCAGGCAAGGAACGCCCCGAGCCTCTTTGTGAAACCAACTGGTTACACGACCCTCGCAGCCGCAGCGTCCTTTTCATTCTTCAACCCCCGGGAAGCAACATTCCACGTATCCAAGGCTTCCCTGACTTTCGGGACGCTGATCCTGAAATGAAAAATTAATGCACTAGTGCTCGCATCCTACGCCAATTGGCCCGCCGCCAACGGCGTGACTCGCAATTCCAACTATGGCGAGCTGCGTCGCCTGTTTGTCACCCGTTTGTCGCCCGTTATTGTGGTTGTCACCTTGCCGCAATGCTACAACATACCAGCAATTCTCGCCACGCCATGGCAGTACTGAGAACCTATCACCTTCCCAATCATGTCCACATCCAAACCAAATATCGCAATCGTCGGCCTCGGTTTCGGCGCCGAATTCATCCCCATCTACCAGCGCCACCCGCACGCCGAATTAGCCGCCATCTGCCAGCGCACCGAATCCCAACTCAACGCGGTCGGTGATAAATACGGCGTTGAAAAACGCTATACGGACTACGCCGATCTCCTCGCCGATCCCGAGATCGATGCCATCCACATCAATACTGCCATCCCCGACCACGCCGCCCACACCATCGCCGCCCTAGAAGCCGGAAAACACGTCGCCTGCACAGTCCCCATGGCGACCTCGGTCGATGACTGCCGCAGGATCGTCGAAGTCTCCCAGTCCACCGGACTCAAATACATGATGATGGAAACCGTCGTCTACGCCCGCGAGTTCCTCTTCATGAAGGAACTCTACGACAAAGGCGAACTCGGCAAACTCCAATTCCTCAAAGCCTCCCACCAACAGGACATGGAAGGCTGGCCCGGATATTGGCCCGGCCTACCACCCATGCACTACGCCACCCACTGCGTCGGCCCCGTGCTCGGTCTCGCCCGCAACCAGGCCGAATACGTTTCCTGCTTTGCGTCCGGGAGCATCAGCGAAGAAATGCACGCCTGTTACGGCTCCCCGTATGCCGTCGAAACCTGCCACATCAAATTCAAAAACTCCGACCTATCCGCGCTCGTTTACCGTTCCCTCTTCGACGTCGCCCGCCAGTACCGCGAATCTTTCGAAGTTTACGGAACCAAGAAATCGGTCGAGTGGCCGCTCATCGAAGGCGAACCCCTCGTCGTTCACACCGCGAAAAAGCCCGAGCCGCAAATCCCCGAAAAAGTCGAGAGCCCGGATTACGCCCACCACCTTCCCGACGAAATCGCCCCGTTCACCACTGGTGGCGTTTACGGTAGCGATGAGGGCGAAGAGCACCTTTCCTTCACCCAGGGCGGCGGCCACGGTGGATCCCACCCTCACCTCGCCCACCAGTTCATCGAACTCCTCCGCGGAAACGGCGAGGGCTACCCGAACGCCGTCCAGTCCGCCAACATCACCTGCACCGGCATCCTCGCTCACGAATCCGCCCAGCAGGGAGGCAAAATCATCTACCTCCCCGAGTTCACTCTCTCCTAATACAGGTAACCGGCATCCCGCCGGTGATTCAATTCCCCCTTACCATGCAACTCCTCGGCGGTCGACGATATGAAATCATCTCATTCCTCTGGTTGAACAACTCTGAAATATGATGCCGTGTTGCCTCAACCTTGAAAAATCCTGATCTTGCCATCTTGCGCCTTGGAGCGCAGCGGTCATTTTTTGTCACCCGTTTGTCACCCTTTTTTTGTGTTGTGGCCTCCCCGCCGCGCCGCCTATCTTTGCGCTGATAGCACCAACGAGAGTATCACATTAACCCAAAAACCGACTGCTTTTTTTCAACATCCCAATGACCCATGAGAAAAAACTAAAACAAAAATAACATGAAAACCACATATCTATCTAACAATACAATCACAGCCAAGAGCTCCCGGCCCATGCGCCAGCTCTGTGGCTTGGCCATCGCTGCACTCGGACTCGGTGCCTCACTCCCGTCGGCGCATGCCCAAGTTACCGCTACCGGCGGCACAATCACAAGCTACACTGACGGTGGAATCACCTATGACGTCCATACCTTTACTGGCAGCGGTACGTTTAAC
>CAIRGO010000074.1 GCA_903878115.1 Akkermansiaceae bacterium
GCAGTAACCAAGGTTTCTGGCGGCATCGCGGAAGCTCTGATTGCCACAGCGGCTGGTCTATGCATTGCGATAATGTGCTTGCTCCCATTTAATTTTTTCCGCAAACAAACTTCGTTATTACGCGGACGATTGGAGCACTGGATCAATCATGTGGAACTTCTCATCGGAGCAGCAAAAAACCACGGGCATGACCTGGTCGAATTCAAAGCGCCTCGTGATTAACCATTAATTTTCATGCCAGTAAAACTTTCTAGTACTGACTCGAATGACCATGAAGAGGCACGTATTGAAATCGTACCGCTGATCGACATTATGTTTTTTTTGTTGGCCAGCTTTATGTTGGTAAGCCTAAGCATGACGCAACTCCAAAGAGTGCCGATTGAACTTCCCGACTCGGCCGCTTCTCTTCCGGAAAAATCAGTGTCTCCCTTCCATTTCGCGATCAATGAGCAAGGGGTGATTACACTTGATCAAACAATCTATACCGTCACCGAAGTCACCGAAAAATTGGCCGCGCTAGAGCGACGCGATGAAGTGAATGTCTTGATTGCTGCGGATGCCAATGCCCGCCACCAGCAAGTAATGCGCTTACTGGATGCTATTCGCGCAGCAGGCATCGAGCATGTGAGCTTTGAAACAAAAAAAACTCAACCATGAAACAGTCGCTCATCACTGTGATCAACGCCATTGGCTGCGTAGTTTTGTTGGGGATTATCGTCGCACAATGGGTGCAGAACGAAGAACAACGCAAAAGTTTTCGTGAGCTACAATCTGATCGACAAGAAATCATCGAGGCACGTGACGAAGCAGAGAAAAATATCACTTCTCTCGAAACCGACATCGCGGATCTAAAAGCCTCGTTAGAAGCTACGCAAAAAGCCGCCGAAGAAGCAACACTAGCCGGTAAAACCCAGCAAGATCAATTGCAACTCGTCGGCACAGAACGAGATGCTCTGCGTCTGCAAGTGAGCGAATGGGAAGCGGCCATCAAGCTACGCGACACTGCACTAGCGGAACAAAATGCCACTTTGGTAGCACTGCGCAAGCGATTGGATGAAGCGATCGTCGAATTGAAAAAAGCCGGAGCAAAATGATCAACGTGGCAACATGATGCCATCCTGATCGAGACCTGTAATTTTTTTCAGACCTCCCAGCAAACGCCATAGCGTAAAGCCGAGAAACACCATCAGCGGCAAACCAATCACCAGAAATCCCCAACCTGTGATTTTGCCTACTTGCTCGTTATAAATATTTTTCGCATCTGCTGCGGTGTGATCGAGCTTGCCTAAAAAGTACATCGCCAACCCGAGATTCAGTACGGCGCTCACCGCAAAAGAACTGGCGAATAACATAGTACTTTGCCAGAGCAGTTTTGCGTAGGATTCTTGCTCGTTTTTTTCCGCGACAGTTTTTTCAATCAACGGAATATTAAAAAGTGAATCATTGTAGAGAAAGGCATTGAGCAATGGTGACTTTCCACGATGCGACAACAATACCGCAAACCCTAACACAAAAGGGATGCAGGCCTCTTTGATGCCAAATAAAACCGCCGCATTGGGTTTGACCGTGCCATCTTGATTCCACAAATAAATTGTTAGTCCACCAGTAAGTGCGACGGATACAAGACCGAGCAACGAAAAAACATTCATTTTTTTCGTTTTCACAAAATACCAAATCCCGTAGGCAAGTGGTGGCACCAAAGCAACATACATCGCATTCGCTGCGCCGATGTGCCATGGTTTGTTGCCGTCTTTGCTCATGAAACTCAACGCGAAAACGGGAATCAACACGTTGATTAAAATATTTGCGAGTGGGTTTTCTTGGTCTTTTTTGGTGTTCATGGCGTGAGAGAAAAAAGGCGGACTAGCGCCCGCCTTTTTGATGATGATTTGTTAGGCTTTAACGTAAATCGTTTTGCCAGTAGATAACAAATCGTCGCATGCGATCTTGAGACGATTGGCGAGGCCAATTTCGGCTTTTTTCAAATAGGAGCGAGGGTCGTATTGTTTCTTATCACCCACTTCACCATCGATCTTGAGAACTCCTTCGATGTTTTGCAACAGATGAGTCACAATCGGACGAGTGAAGGCATATTGGGTATCGGTATCAATGTTCATTTTCACCACACCGTAGCCAAGAGTCTCACGAATATCGTCAAGATCAGAACCAGATCCACCGTGGAAAACGAGATCCATTTCAGCAGCAGCACCATGCTTGGCAACAACAGCAGCTTGACCATCACGTAGAATCGTCGGCTTCAGTTTTACTGCACCTGGCTTGTAGGCGCCGTGCACGTTGCCGAAGGTTGCCGCGAAAAGGAAACGACCAATCGGGCTGAGAGCTTCATACACATCCACCATGTCTTCAGGAGTTGTGTAAAGTTTATCCGCAGGAAGACCGGAAGTGTCGTGACCATCTTCTTCGCCACCAACGCAACCGGCTTCGACTTCGAGAATGATATCCAGCTCGGCGCATTCCTTCAGCAGACCTTTGGAAATTGCGAGATTTTCTTCTAACGAAACGACCGATCCATCAAACATGTGACTTTGAAACAGTGGTCCTTTTCCTTCCGCAATGCGCTCGCGTGATGCTTGCAGCAACGGCTTGAGAAATGGCTCCACCATATTCGGATGGCAGTGATCGGTGTGCAGCGCGATGAGAACGTCGTATTTTTCAGCGAGACGATGAGCTGCTTCCGCAAGCACGATCGCGCCAAATGCTTCATTGCCAACACAAGTGCCGGAAGCGAACTTACCGCCGCCTGTGGACACCTGGATGATGCCGTCAGATTTTGATTCGGCAAAAGCGCGCAGAGCGCCGTTGATGGTGGTAATGCTAGTAACGTTAATCGCAGGATAAGCGTAGCCACCTTTTTGGGCAGCATCTAACATGGCTCGGTATTGTGCAGGAGTAGCAATTGGCATGGCGGCTTTTTCTACGAGAGGAAACGAGGAATGACAAGGTTTTTAGTTCATGAAAAAGCCGCATCAACTATTGTGAGAATGACAGAGTCACAGATTACCAACTAAAAAATAAGGATCTGGCAAGAATTAGAGGAGATTTATCACAAGATGACAAGATTTTGGCAGGATTTACAAGATGCGAATTATCAGTAAAATCAGTTCGTGGTTCCGCACTCATGAAGACGACGAATGTATCACGCTCGATTCCCTGCTTGCGCAGTTCATCGAAGATTTTGCCGACGTTACATCGAGACGATACACCATCGCGCAATAGGTGCCCCGCAGCCGATCCTTGATGTGAGCAAAGCGCTTCAAACCCCTTTTCTTTTGCCTGCGATGGCGTGTGTGGTGCCGCGAAGGACGCATAAAGAAAAAACGGACTATCTTTATGACGACGAATAAAATCAACGCACTCGTTGCCCTCATAGTCGGTGAGATAAGTCAACGCGGCAGGCTTTTTGTAATTGCACTGGAGCGGGCCGGCCATTTGTTTTTCGCCGCCTGGTTCTGAGCGAAAATAATCATGAGCCCCGTCAAGATAGCCCCAAAACTCATCGAATCCACGCTTCAACGGACTAAACTGCGGCAACTCGCCGAGATGCCACTTGCCAACGAGACCGGTGACATATCCGAGTGGCTTCAGACGCTGCGCGAGGGTCGTTTGATTCAGTGGGAGACCGACGAACTCCGGGTCGTGCCCTGGTAGCACGGGAGCGAGATTATCACGGAAGCCGAAAGACGCTTGGTGCTTTCCCGTCATCAGCCCAGCGCGGGACGGAGCGCAGACACACGATGAAACGTAGGCGTTGGTGAAGTGTATTCCATGGAGCGCCAACGAGTCAATGTGCGGCGTGGGAATCTGTTTGCTGCCCGTGACGCCGAGATCTCCGTAGCCAAGATCATCTGCCAAAATTAAAATGAAATTTGGCAACTTCGGTGCACTCACCACAGGCTCGGCCGATAGAGTGCAAACGAATAAAAACAGCAGTGATAATTTCATCACCCTTATTTCCAAAGGTCTTCACCGCTGCTCCACCCTTCTCGCACTGGTTCTTTGACAAAGGCGTTCAGCTCAGGATGATTGGTAATTTGGCCAGCCTTGGCATCCCATTCGATACGCGTATTGAAGCGTTGCGCGAGCACACCTAACAGAATAATTTCCGTTAGTTTAGCGCCGTAATCGAAGTTTGATCCTGGCTCGGGTCCTTCGCCTTTGATCGCGCGCAGCCATTCGCGAAAAGGTCCACCAGCGACACGAGGGATGGTTTGCGCCGGAGGAGCTGCCTTCCAATCGCTACTCAATTTTTCTGGCAAGATCAGCGGAGTTCCGGCATGGGTGCCGCAACCGAGCATGCCCTTGGAGCCGACTAACCAGCAGGCGCGTCCCATATGAGCCGCGTGTTCAGCACCAAATTTGTCGATGCGGCCTACCTTGGTCCAGTCCTGCGGGCCATCGAACCAATCAAGAGTCACTGGTCCGCGATCGCCTTTGGCAGGGAAATGAAAACGGATATGGCTAGAAGTTGGGATCACGCCATCGAGTGATTTTTCACGTTGGAGGCATTCCACTGCAGTAGGTGGATCAAGATCAAGCGCCCAGACTGGAGTATCGAAGGTGTGGCAACCGTAGTCGCCAAGCATGCCAAGTCCGAAGTCATAAAACGATCGCCATTTTTTCGGAAGATAATCGGCGTAAAAATCACGCTTTGCTGCGGGACCTAGCCACAGATCCCATGCGAGTCCATCGGGCACAGGAGAAGACGGCGGCGGCATGATCGAGGGATTAGCGAAATGTGTGTTGCCCATTTCTGGCCCATCATTGCTACAAAAAACTTGGCTGACATCGCCGATCAGTCCAGCGCGCACGGCTTCGACCGACTGACGAATCCCATCACCAGCATGCCCTTGATTGCCCATTTGCGTGATCACTTTGTAACGCTCCTTTGCCTTCACCAACGATCGGCATTGCCAGATATTATGAGCGAGAGGCTTCTGAGTGTATACATGGATTCCACGCTCCATCGCCGCGACCGTGGCAGCAAAGTGGGTGTGATCAGGAGTGGAAATCACGATCGCATCAATCTCTTTGTGCATCTTATCAAGCATTACCCGGAAATCGTCGAAAAACGGTTGCTTGGTCTGCCAATTTTTCATGTTCTCAGCGCTGAGATTTCGGTCCACATCGCAGAAAGCGACGAGATTTTCCTCGGAGCATCCTTGATTGTATGGTTGTTGCGCAATCCATCCGCCAGAACCGATAAAGGCGACGTTAAGTTTGCCGTTAGCAGACTTACCTGGCTTGCCGATAGCGAACTGAGGAAATACCGTGCTGGCAGCAATTCCTGTAGCTGTAGTGAGAAAATTTCTACGTTTCATTGATGTGTTTTTATGAGATGATTCATTACTTATCTTTTGCACCGGAAGCAAAGAGCTCCGGGTAGTGTCGCTGAATCAGTGCTTGCTCTTCCGCCGTCAATTCCTTTAGAGGAATTGGCTGATCTTGCGGACGAGAACCTTTCTGGTTGATTCGGTTCATGAGACTCCAGTTGCGCGAATGTTGATCGTCGCTCGGCTCCTTAGCTGTGAGATCATAACGCGTAAAATCAATCACTTTCGGGGTGCCATTTTCTTTCCAATTGTGCAGCAGGGCGAGACGAAAATCTGTGTTCATGAACCAGCGGATTTCTAACTCCTCTTGCGAGGCACGGATGCCGCAGCCGCGATGAACAAATTGATAATCGAGTTTTTCGTTAGTCTTAAAATGCGCGCGCCAACGTTCGCCGAACTCGCCCTGCGTGATGAGTTTTGCATCAGGCCAGCGCTTGCGAATTTCGGTGAGCCAAAGACTGAGTCCTTCCATGCCGTTACGACCGCCGTAACCGTAGATCTTGCGAGCTTCGACCAAGCTCATTTCCCAGCCGCAAGTCACCCAGCCAAAACCGTTGCGCTTGAAACCATCATCGAAGTGTGATGCGGTGGTGGCCATCATCGCCTTGTGCCCACGCTCAGTGCCCATATCGAGCAGTGTTTCAATGGGCCCGACTCCTTGGCGACTGCGCCAGCGCTCGCCATCGACCATTTTCGAACCCGCAATGCGCGCACAAAGAAAATCCACCGACCAGCCATCGAGATTCACCACGTCGATAAAGTCCTCCACTCCACGGGCTGGTTTACAAAAATGTTCGCGCGATGGGTAATATGGGTAGCAAATCGAGCCATCGCCGTCACCATTATCGACCGCGTACTGGCTCCAAATATTTCCTTGGCAAACATGAATGCCTTCTTTTTCTGCAAGGTAACGAAGGTTATCGGAAGAAAGAAATCCGGCGATCACACTTTTCGGGCGATAGCCATCACCCACGATTTCAGAAACTCGCTTCAGACCATCATGCAGATCCTGATTCACCTGCTCGCGGCTATTATACATGTTAGAAAAATAAGCCCCCGGAATAAAGGTGATTTCATCCCCGAATTTTTTTTGATAACTTACGACCAATTCGCGCAATTCACGATAGCTTTCACGAGTGTCGTGCAAGGCTAACCAACTAAACGCCCATGTGATTCGCGCGCCAGGCCAAGCTTTTTCGATAGCCTCACGAAAAACACGGGCCTCGGCAGACGTGTGAACGCCCGATTCATCTGGTCCATGGGCCGTATCGCGCGTGACCTCAATCTGCCTCACCCTCACGATCGTATTAAGGGTCAGGAATCGTTGCCCCATGAGTTCACCTTGTCCGACAGGAGAAGGAGGCGTTAGAGAATCGGCACGACTAATGCAGGTTATAAAGGAGCAACAAAAAAGTAAAAAAAATCGGCGCACTGAAAGAAGGACAAGGATCATGAAAGAGTAAACAAGAAACGTGCCAAGAAGGACTGATCTTTCAGATCAGGTACCAGCTCTGCCATACCGTTGATTGAAACAAGCATTAATAATATTGAAGCACTAGGAAATAGTATTGCTGGGTTTGACATTAGCGCGTAGAATAGCCATGCTTTTTCTAACAACCATAATGAAAAACCCAATCACACGACGCACTTTTTTTTCACTTACGATGATTGGCGTCATCGCATTGATTTGCGTAACTTGCCTATCAAAAAATCCCCTCACGAAGGATAATGCCTCTACCAATCCGCAAGTTCTAGCTGTCAGATCAGCAACCACCGCACAGCGCGTCAATGAAGCAACCGTGCCGATGATTCCCGAACAAAATAGCGGACAACCTGTCGTCTTAGCATTGGACCACTTTGTGATCACTGATAAAGAGGGGAAAAATCAACAAGTGGCCATTTCACCCATCGCCACCAAAGAAACGCTGATGGCTCGCATCAAGGCACTATCTGGTAAAAGCGTTAGCTACCCAGTTATCTATCCCGTGGATCGCAACCACACTGTGTCGAATCGAAAATTACTAACATCAGAAATCACGATTCAGTTACCAGACTCGAAAAGTGCGACACAAGTGGCATATGAAACAGGGCTCACCCTCGTATCGCAACCAGACTATGCTCCGGGGTTTGCTATATTTAAAGCAGAAGATCCGTTAGCCGCATGGAGTATTTCAGAAAAACTTCTCGCAGTAAATTCTTATCCTGTCGTGGAGCAAATTGTCGCATCACAAAAAAGTAAACGCGCGTTGCCAAATGACCCATTGTTCGCCGACCAGTGGCATTTAAATATCAAAATCAGTTCGATGCTGTTCCAGACTGTGATCTCAACATCGAAAACGCTTGGCTCTTCGGCACCAGTGGTGGTGTCAAAGGAAATGGCGTGCGCATCGGCATCGTGGATGATGGATTGGAAACTGGGCACCCAGATTTCGTGGGAAATATTGATACGGAAAATGACAAAGATTGGAATGGCAATGACGCAGATCCGAACCCTAGCTTCTTCGATCACCATGGAACATCATGCGCTGGAAATGCCGCCGCTCGCGGCGATAATGGCATAGGCGTTTGCGGCACAGCACCACTTGCTACTTTGGTGGGGATGCGTCTAACGGCCAGCGATAGCACCGACACTACGGAAGCAGAAGCAATGGCTTATTTGCGTTCAGATGCGAACACCTTAATCCATATTAAAAGCAATAGTTGGGGACCTAATGATGATGGCATTACCCTGGAAGCACCCGGAGCATTGACTAGAGCGGCCTTGCAAACGGCGGCCACTACTGGACGTAATAATCTCGGAACCATCATCGTATGGGCAGGCGGTAATGGATTAGAATACTCTGATAACTCAAATTACGATGGCTATGCAAATTCCATTTACACCATCGCGGTGGGAGCTTGTGATAGCAAATTACAACAATCCTACTATAGCGAGCCAGGTAGCAATCTGGTGGTTGTCGCACCATCAGACGGAGATGACACGACACTCGGAATCACCACCGTGGATCGCTCGGGATCCGTTGGTTACAATCGATCAATAGGTTCAGATGGAGACTACGCTGATGACTTTGGCGGCACTTCCTCAGCCACTCCTACCGTGGCTGGAATTTGCGCATTGATGTTAGAAAAAAATCCCAATCTCGGCTGGCGTGATGTGCAGGAAATTTTGATTCGATCCGCAAGAAAAATCAATCCCACTGACAGCGATTGGTCTAACAACTCAGCAGGCTTTCGTTTCAATCATAAATTCGGCGCTGGCTTAGTGGATGCAACAGCAGCTGTAAATATGTCTGCAGGCTGGCAAAATCTAACGACTCAGCGCAGCATTGTTTCCGCACAATCTCCCTTAAAACTCACAATTCCCGATAATAATGCCACTGGCATCACACGCAGCTTTGTCGTTACCGAAGACATCCGTGTCGAGCATGTGACCATGAAAGTTCTCATCACTCACTCACGCCGCAGCGATTTAGCCATCACGCTAACTTCGCCTTCGGGCATGAAAAGCCGCCTTGCTGAGATTCACCAAGGCAAAGGTAAAGATTACAAAAACTGGACATTCAGCTCCGTACGCCATTGGGGAGAAATGTCACCTGGCACGTGGACGATCAACGTCACTGACAGACGCAAAGGCACGAAGGGTAAACTCAGCGCAGCAACCCTAACGCTTTTCGGCGCGGGTGCCCCATAATCATTCCCGCTCAGGCAAAAATGATTTGCGACATAGCTCAGCGTATTTTCCGTTCTGGTCAAGCAATTGCTGATGAGTGCCTTGCTCCACCACCTTACCTGCGTCTAATACGTAAATTTTATCCGCATTTTGAATTGTCGATAACCGGTGAGCAATGACGAATGATGTGCGATTCTTCATCAAATGATCCAACGCCTGTTGAATCAATCGTTCCGTTTCAGAATCGACAGATGCCGTTGCTTCATCGAGCAAAAGGATCGGCGCATTTTTCAGCAAAGCTCTGGCAATCGAGAGTCGTTGTTTTTCACCACCAGATAATTTCACTCCGCGCTCACCAACATTTGTATCTAACAATTGCGGCAACTCTTTGACGAAGGGAGCCGCATGTGCAGCAGTCAGAGCACTCCACATCTCTTCATCGCTCGCGTCACGTTTGGCCAACTGCAGATTTTCTTTTACGGTTCCATTGAACAAAAATGCTTCTTGAGTCACATAGCCCATGCGGTCGCGCAGGGAGGCTTTGGATAAGTTGGATAAAGTCATGCCATCCATCGTGATGCTCCCGCTAGTGGTTTCATAAAAACGCGCCAGCAGTGAAAGAATCGTAGTCTTACCTGCTCCTGTAGGACCCACTAAAGCAATCGTCTGCCCGGGCAGCGCTTCGATATTGATATTTTCCAATGTCGCTTGCTCTTGATAAGAAAAACTAACATTTTCAAAACGCACATGCCCGCTCACCTTAGCTGGCAATTGATCACCTTCGATCGAGTTGATTTCATCATCCGTATCCATGATCTCAAATACTCGATCGGCAGCAGCGCGTCCGGATAAAATCATCTGATTCAACGAGTTCAATCGGTCAATCGGTTCGTAGAAAAGCGATAGAAATAACAAGAAACTTACAAACTGTCCCAGCGCCATCTCTTGATCAATCACAGCTCGAGAACCAAATGCTAATACTAATACATAGCCAGTCATCCTCAGCAATGACATCCCGGGCGAATAAATCGCCCACCATTTCATCATCCGCAAATTGGTTTGGCGCAGCAATTCTGAAAAACGATTGAATCGCCCTAGCTCATCACGCTCAGCGGCATACGCTTTGATTTGGCGGACACCAGAAATATTATCGTGCAACAATGCATTAAGATCAGAAGAGGCCTCGCGTTGATTCCTGTAGCGATCACGCCCCTTGGTAGAATAGATCCACGCGCCCACCGCTAATAACGGCACCGGTAACGTCGCCCACATGGCCACAGTAGGATTAATAATATATAGCACGATTCCCACACCAAGCACCTGCAATGCTGCAATCAATCCTTGCTCGATGCCGTCGATTAATACCCGCTCCATATTGGTGACATCTTCAACCACGCGAGTCATCACGTCACCCGTTCTCCGAGTATCAAACCACTGCAACGGTAGGCGCTGAATTTTTTCATAAAGATCCGAGCGGATATCGTAGATCACTTTTTGCTCAAAGGTATTATTCACCATGATCCGAAGACCATTGAGACCGTCTCTGATAAAAAATCCACAAAAAGCAATTACCACCCACTTAAGTAGTTCCGCATGCTTCTCAGGATGGGGGATTATTTCATCAATGATATGACGCGTAGCACTGGGAAACACAAAAATTGCGGCTGTCATTCCTAGAGCGCAGAATAATTGACCGAATGCATGAATAGGATAGTGTTTGAGGTAACCGAAAACGCGTAAAATGGACTTCATCTAAGAAAAATATTGGCTGTTTGTGATTGCTTTGTAAAGCCGTGTTGCGATTTTTGAATTTTCCTGTTGCGAACCCAGAAAAAATCACTAGTCTCGCGGCAAGTCACACACACTTCCACGCAAAATAACCTATGTCAACTACTCTAGGAATTCTAACAGCGCTCGTTCTAACTGTATCTGCTTTTCTCGGATACAAAAATTTAGAAAAATACAAAGAGCAAATTGTCACTCGCCAAGAAGAAGAAAGCAAACGAGACAATTTCCTCAGACCTAAACTGAAAAAAACTCTCGAAGAGCGCGATGACACGAAAGCAAAAAAAGAAGCGCAACAAAAACTTGCTGAAGAAAAAGGCGTAGAAGTCGTCAATCAACAGAAAAAAATCGATGATCTGAAAGTTGAGATTGCAGCGAAAGAAGATCAAGTCCGCACCCAGCAGCAATCAATTGACGCACTGAAAGAGCAATTGAAAAATCTCGGCAACGTTGACGAGCTAGTAACAAAGCTAAAACGCATGGTTCAAGAGCTTGCTCAATTGGAAACCGATATCGCTTCCACGACGATCAAACTCAACAATTTGATTTCAGAAAAAAATCGCACAGCCGGAGTCATGCAATCATATGATGATGAAAATAACTGGCGTAATGCGAACCTTTCGAATCCGAAACTGGCCACTCGCATCAACTCAATCTTTGACACTTACGGTTTTGTCACATTGCCAGTGGGCAACAACGCTGGCGTGGTTGGCGGATCCTCACTGGAAGTCGTTCGCGATGGCGAAGTAATTGCCAAACTACTTGTAAAAACTGTAGAAGCAGCAACAGCCGCAGCAGAAATCGTGCCTGACTCGCTCAGAGCTGAAACGGTATTGATGGTTGGTGATAGCGTCCGCGCTGCAGCACCTGTAGTGAAGCCTGCGTCTGCACCAGCAAAAGTAGCTCCTGCTCCCCTAGACCCAACCGCCGGGGCTGCTCCTGTGCCTGCCGAACCTGCTGCCGAACCTGCTGCTGTAGCACCTGCCGAAACACCTGCCGCTCCCGCTGAAGCTCCCGCAGCACCTGTGGAAGAAGATCCCTTTAAGTAATTCCATCCATCGACTCACAAATTTCTAATAAAACCATTCTTTAATCGAACATGAAAGCACTTCTTCACATTCTACTCATCGCCATCTGCGGAGCAGGCGTATTTTTCTCTCAACAAGCCAACGTTAAATTCCAAGAGCAAAAAACTACCTACCTCAAAACGGTCGATGACAACAAAAAGCTCGATGCCGACATCAAAGTAGGCGAAAAGGAATTATCTGACGAAGGAACAGGCCTGAAAGACGCAGAAGCAGATTTCAACGACAAACAAGCAACTCTTGAAACTTTGGTTTCGAATGAGAAAACCATGCAACGCCAACTCGGTGAGAGTGAAGCAAAACTCGAAGAGCAAGCCGTTGAGATTAAAGCTCAACAGCAATTATTAGAGAATGTCAAAAAAGCATTTGCAGATGGCGCTGGCGAAGGAATCACCCTAGAAAATATTGGCTCAAAAATCGAAGAACTCGATGCGAAGAAAAAGGATCAAACCAAAAAATTCGAAGAAGTTTCTACCCTTGCTGGAAGCGCAGAGAAAACTGTTTCTGACAACAAGATGAAGATCGCAGAACTCGCAGGGCGTAAAGCCAAGCGTGATGAAAGAATCAGCGCTAATGCGAAAGAAGCAGTCATCACCGCTGTCGATACCGATTGGGGATTCGTCATCATCGGTGCTGGTAGCAATGTTGGCTTCACACCTCAAACCAAACTATTGGTAAAACGTGATGGTGTGATGATCGGCCGCATTACCCCGACATCGATTGAGCCTTCACAAACCATCGGTGAAGTTGATCGTGAAAGCCTTGCACCAGGGGTTTCATTCCAAGTAGGTGACCGCGTCATTCTTGCTGTGCCTGCCACACGCTAATCAAGAAACTATTTTTACTTTTTAACCCCGCACGCTTGCAAGCGTCGGGGTTTTCTTGTATCATCACCTCATGATCACCAAGTGCTTCATGATTGCCTCGCTTATCGCTCTTCCTTTTTTTACTTCTTGTGTCAAACAGGAGACAGAAAGAAAGGCCGTTCCGCCACCATCATCCACCAGTAAAATGCCATGGAATAGACCGATGCCCGGTGAAGGCGGAGCGCAGTTCGGAGGCATGTTACAAAGACGCTAATGCGATTCGTCCTTACGCTTTCCACGCTGTGGATCATTGTTTTTACGACCTCGTGTCAGCTACCTCCCAAAGAGCGCACAGCTGTTCCCCCAACGTCGACATCTAGTAAAAAACCATGGAACGACGGCATGCCAGGGGAAGGCGGTGGACAATTCAATCACATGCTAGATCGACGATAAGCAATTCTAACGATTTTTTTATTTATGTCATTACCGATTCTCTACGTGAAAACCTCGTGCCCGTGGTGCGATGAAGTCATCGAATATCTTGATGCAAAAAAAACACCTTATCGCAAAGTAGTCGTTAGCGGCAATCGCGAAGCGATGCAAGAAATGGTGCAGTTATCGGGCCAAAGCAAAGCACCCACGCTTGACTGGCACGGCGAAGTGCTCGCCGATTTTGGCGTTGATGAATTGATTCCGTTTTTGAAAAACCGCTAGGATTTTTTAACGAAAAATCAACGAATCAATAGCGCCGCTGCCTGGTGAAACGCAGCAGAACCTTTGTTCGATGAAGGATCCGCAAGCGCGATCGGACTCCCCGCATCACCACCTTCTCGCGTGGCTATGTTAATAGGTATCTGCGCAAGTAGCGGCACCCGCAAGCGCTCTGCCTCACGCACACCGCCATTTTCACCAAATAAATAATAGCGCTGCCCGTGGTCACATTCGAACCATGACATATTTTCGATCACGCCTAAAATCGGAACATTCACTTTTGCAAACATGCTCGCGGCCTTTCTCGCATCGATCAAAGCCACCTCTTGCGGAGTCGTAACGATCACAGCACCGTGAAGCGACACCGTCTGCACGATCGTCAACTGAATATCCCCTGTGCCTGGCGGCAAATCGAGAATCAAATAATCCAATTCTCCCCATTCCACCTGACGCAAAAATTGCTGCGTATAGCGTGTGGCCAAGGGACCACGGACAATCACCGGTGATCGATCTTCTAACAAAAGCCCCATCGACATGATTTTTAGTCCATGGGTTTCAATCGGAATAATTTCATCTTTATCATTTGCTAGGGGTTTTTCCTTACAACCAAACATCATCGCAATCGATGGACCATAAAGATCGCAATCGCACAATCCAACTTTTGCGCCTGTGGCGGCCAGCGCAAGAGCGATGTTCGAGGAGACAGTGGATTTCCCCACGCCACCCTTGCCAGAGGCGATGGCGATGATTTTTTTCACTCCCGGAATAGAGGCCGCACCTGCCTGGGTCCCAGCTGTCTGAGTGACGGGGTCCTTCACATCGATCTCTACTTTTACATTGACCATTCCTGGCAATTGATCGAGCACTTCATGGCAATTTTTAAAAATTTGCTGCGGTATTTCAGCATCGCGTGTTTGAATTTCCAAACGAACTAACAAATGATTACCATCGAGTTGGATGTCTTTTACCAATCCAAAAGAAACAATATCCCGAGAGAATCCAGGGTAACGAACAGTGCGCAACGCGTCACGAATGAAATCAATAGTCATAAAAAGTGTCGCCCCAATAAAGCCTTGATTGACTCAAGTAGCAACGAGTTTTTCGGAAAAACATTTGCGTATTCTTCCATCCCGTGCTTGAGAAGGAAGTGCACATTGAAATCATCAACACGGGGACAGAACTGCTTCTAGGAAATACGCAAAATACCCACGGTGGATGGTTCGGCCGTGAGTTGTTTCGCTTAGGATTACGTGTTGCCCGCCAAATCACCGTGCCCGATGGAGATGCCATCGAGCATGCGCTGCTGGAAAGCATTCATCGCAGTGATGTGGTCATTGTTACCGGAGGTCTCGGCCCTACAAGTGATGATCTCACCCGTGAAGCAACGGCAAAAGTGTTAGGTTTAGAATTGATCGAGGATGAAGCTGCAATGCGCTCGATCGAAGAATTTTTTGCCAAGAGAAATAAAGTCATGGCAGCATCCAACAGCAAACAGGCGCAGGCGCCAGTCGGAGCGGATGTTTTACCTAACGGAAATGGCACAGCCCCGGGAGTATATGTGCCGCCGCGTTTGAATGCGCTTCGCCCTTGTGCAGTATTTCTATTGCCAGGGCCACCGCGCGAGCTCTACCCGATGTTTTATCAAGAAGTGGAACCTCGCCTGCGTGCCCTAGCCGGCGTCAATGCGGACCGTGACATGATCGAGCTAAAATTCACCGGTGTGGGCGAAAGTGATTTCCATCAGGGTATCGATGCCCAATTAGCTGCCATTGATGGCCTCGAATACGGATATTGCGCGCGTATTTCAGAAGTCGATTTGCGTTTGATCGGCGGGAAAAATGCCACTGAGCAGGGTAAAAAAATTGCTCTATCGTCCTTCTCTCGCTTTCTCGTTAGCGAAAACGGCGATTCATTGGAAGCAACAGTCGTAAAACTTTTGCAGGAGAAAAAATTCACTCTAGCGCTAGCAGAAAGTTGCACTGGCGGCATGATCTCCTCTCGTATTACCGATGTTCCAGGATCGAGCGCGGTATTTACCCACGGTTGGGTGACGTATACCAACGAGGCGAAAATTGATATGCTAGGAGTGAAGGCGGATAGCCTAGCGACTCACGGCGCCGTTAGTGAGCAAGTAGCACAGCAAATGGCAGAAGGAGCATTGAGGGTATCAGGTGGCGATCTAGCTGCATCAGTTACAGGCATTGCTGGTCCTAGTGGTGGCACGCCAGATAAGCCGGTAGGCACCGCATGGTTGGCAGTTGCTCGAAAAAATCTGCCTACAATTTCAGAAAAAATCTTTCAGCCACGTGATAGAAATGGCTTCAAAAAAGGCGCCAGCCAAGCAGTGCTAGATTTAATTCGTAGAGTCATTACCGAGCAAATGTAAGATTTTCTCATTTCTGATTTGTGATTTCTGGAAAAATAGCCAAGCTTCGGCGTATGAAATGGCTGACACTTTTTTGCGGTATTGTTCTTACATCCTGCGCAACCACACAGAATGGATTAACGGTGAAGCAATATCACCTACGCGAAAACATGTTCAACGTAGATTCAGACATGATGGCGCGTGGAGAAGTGCAACGCTACCTCCATGGAGCGGTTACCAAAGAAGAACGCAAAATAAAAGCCGGTCAATATTATCACGTGATCTGGAAAGAACCAATCACGAAGGCAGAACCAGTGGAAGTGGTATTTGAATACCTGCAAACAACCTCAGGAAGCACTGTCAAACGGCAGGTGCAGCGCGGCGGTAGCAATGGGACGATGGATGCCTATTTTACAATCAATGGCAACGACTATGCACAACACGGTCGGGTTCTCGCTTGGCACTGCTCCGTAAAAAAACACGGAGATATAGTCGCATCAAAAAAATCCTACATGTGGAGATAGTTTGATGAGGAATCTGCTAGCGCTGATATCATTGATTGCGAGATTGTCCGCGATAGAACCTGAAGTAAAAGTCATCGAATCAGTAAATTACTATGTTTTTCGTACTTCTGCAGAGAAAGTGCGCATGGTATGGAGCGATGAGAAAAAAATTCCCTACAGAGATTTTGCCGCCGTTTTGCCATTACTGCAGCAGACAGGAGAAAAACCTTTGATACTAATGAATGGAGGAATCTTCGAACCAGGAGGTATTCCAAGCGGATTGTATTGGGAAAAAGGTATTGAAAAAATTCCACTCAACCTACGTGATGCGCCAGGTAATTTTTTTCTCAAACCAAACGGAGTATTTCTCATTCGCCATCAAAAGGCTGAAGTTGTTGACGCCACAAATTTCATATCAACGGGAGTGACCTACGCAGTTCAGTCAGGGCCATTACTGCTACATAAAGGAATTCGTCATCCCGCATTTGTGAAAAACTCGATCAATCGATTGCACCGCAATGGCGTTGGCGTTGACAAAAACGGCGTAGTGA
>CAIRGO010000075.1 GCA_903878115.1 Akkermansiaceae bacterium
ATGGCAGTTTTCCGACAAATTTCTGATAAAGAAAAACGTCGATTCTTGTCGCTCTGGAGAACCGGAATATACACTGAACCAAAAAATAATATGAAGTCAATAAACGACCTACCCAATATGGGCTACCATGCCCATCCGCCACTTAAACCCTTGATGGTTAAAGGATTCCAGCGTTTTTCCCGCTGATGCTGTAAAAATCCAAAGTGCGCCAAAATGCGCCAAGATGCACCGAAAAGGGGTGTTTTAGTTGAAGCAAAGTTGAAGCAAACTTGAAGCATTGGATAAACTGGACTTCATAATTTCTCTAGTTCATGGGTTTGTTGGCATTTTTTCCCGCTACAGATTTTCCATATTTTCGATCTGCTTCAACTTGCTTCAACCTCTCCGAAAGTCCTTGTTGCAATTAATTTGCGTTATTAGCAAGCTGCTTGATGTATTCTGGATACGTCGGTGCGAGTATCTGCGTTACATCATCCACGCGCACGGCTACGCGTGTGGTTTGACGATATGCGTTTTTAATAGTAAACTAACGCATGGAATGGCGCAGGAAAGTAATCATCACAAAGCTAAGGGAGGGACTCACATACGGCGAAGCTGCGGCGGTTGCTGGCATTCACCGTCAATCGTTCTGGCGCTGGGTCAATGGCTCAGAGGAGTTTGCGCAGGCGGTTGCTGAGGCGCGTCTGCAAGGTCAGGCAGAGCGCACATACCGTTTATGGCTGCGTCATCCATTTCGGGGTAAGCGACCTCCCACGGGCAAGGGTCATGGAGGGCCTCCTAAGTATAGTTATGGCAGGAGATGATTGAATCACTCCTTGGCATCAGTCCGCATTGTTGCGATGCGCTTTGTCATAGTCTGATGCGGTCGGCAGCAGCATCATAACAAATCAAAGTTGTCCCATAAACGCGCAACAAAACGTTTCTAGGAATTCTCGAATCCATTTTAGATTCTCCTTGCTGTCATCCTCCTTGATCCAACGATCACACGATTCTCTGATCCAAACCACTGCTCCCTTTTTAACTCCGCGAATAGGAAAAACCCATCCATCGAATTCAATATATTCATTCGTAATATGGATAAAACTCGGTATCGGTAAGATGGGTAACTGTGCTGCATTAAAAATCGATTCGCCTTTTGGACTCCATGCAAACGGAACGCCGAGGCTACTGGCTTGTTTGCGGTCATGGAATGAATGGTCAAATTTCATTGGGTGTAAGCGAACAGAATATAAATGTTTTGCGTAAATTTTCCAAATCATTTCTTCTGCGCCATGGAGCGAGATGATTGGATTACTCGACTCTTCGTGACCCAACAACGATGAGTTCACAGGCGAGAGCGTGCGCAGGGTGACGCCCAGCACGAAGGCGAATTAACGCCTTGCAAAAGTAGTGGAAATTTGATTATACAATGCCTATGAAACTAATTGGATAAATCCATTGAGTGGACTAAGAATAAAACTTTTTATCAATAGTTAAGAATAACCAAATCAATGATCACCGTAATAATAATCGCTGGGATTTTTTTCGTGGCAACATACTTATATCTCACATTGTCATGTTTTTTCACCCAAACTTCTTTTGTCAACTTCCCTGATTGCGCGACAGATTAAAAATAGAGTAAAAGGGTTTCGGGGTCCATCCCAAACACTATGAAAAAAAGTCGATTCACCGAGACACAGATCGTCTCGATCCTCAAGGAAGCC
>CAIRGO010000076.1 GCA_903878115.1 Akkermansiaceae bacterium
CAGGTTTTGCTGGATCTCTGCTCCGTAAAGGACGCCATTGCGAAAGACTCTCAGCACCGCCTTTTCGAAACCACCGGTGCTTTCCGTGCCAGCGACTGGAACGATCGCGGTATTCGATGCCACGTTGCGAGGGGTAACTTGCTGGTTGATCGGCACAGCGGTGAAGGACACCGTAAAGCGCTTCGGTCGGACCAGCACAACCAGCTTGCGGGCGGTGTAGGCGGCGGTGTTGGCGGCGAAGGTGTAGTCCTGGTTTGTCCCCGTAGAATTGCCGATGCCAACATCGTCATTCGTGGTGGTAGAGGCCCAGCGGTTGTATGCCAGTACCACTTGTCGACTTCCGGGATTGTGAATTTGAAAAGACCCATAGCCGGACGGCGAGGCGGTGGTGATGGTATCGCCCCAATCATAGAGCGTGGCGCTGGAGGAAGCAAAGACGGCCGTGCCATTCGGAGCGGAATAGCTGTGGTGCCAGAATTCGATCTGCCCGCGATCAAAAGAGCCGTTTTGGACCCCGGCCATGTTGGAAAAGACGTAGAGGTTGGAGACGCTCTGCTGGAAGCTCACCGGGTTGTCGACGGCGTGTGGTAGACCCGTCTGCACGACTGAGTTGGTGAAGGCATCCATCGACGCAAAGGCCCATTTCGTGCCAGATGCGTTGGTCAGCTCCAAGTAATACGCAACGCGGTCGAAGCCAGTCGGCGCGGCAGTCGCACTGTTATTCACCGAGTAAGGAACGGGTGTCGTGCCTTGAAAAGCACCATTGACGGGGATATCGAGTTCATACGCGACGTTGTAGCCCGATGCCTGAGGGACATTCGAAAATACATCGGCGTGGGCAGAGATGGCTGTCATCCCTAAAAAGCAAACCCAAGTCATGAGCATTGCTTTTCTGATAGATCTTGCGCTCATTTTGGTTAGATGATGGACAGTGGTGACTCGCGCATGGGAAAATTTTTCTAAGATCGGCGCATCGTATTGGGATGAATTCATTGGGTTTTCAAATGCTTTCACTTAGCTTGCTGGCTGATCATGCCGTATTCGCTACTCCGTGGCAATTCAAAGATTTTGACCGGCCATGCGTGATGACATTTCACAACCGAGGTGCACAAACAACTAACATAAAAAATCGACGCACTAACGGGAAATGGGAATGTCTATTTTTGTGATTGACCTCGACGGGGGATACCTGTAAGGTGTTATCCGTCATAAATGATAAATACACATTACGTATGGTGCTTGTTTGCTTGTGCGGATTGCTAGCAACGTTTGGATTTGGATCCTTGCTGACTGCAGCAGAGACCAATGGTTACGTCGGTGCGGTGGGCGAGCAAAAGATGATCTTATCGTTGACATGGCACGATGATGGTATTGAGGGAGGTAACTATTACTGCCCTAGTGGCTCAGGAAAAATTTATGCTCTGTGCGGTTCTGACCCACGTGAGGGGGAATTGGTGCTTACGAAATATTCCAATGGCAAAGCCACTGCGATCTGTCGCTTCTAGAAGAGCATTGAGAATGGCATCATCGTCTGGCGTGGCGTGATGAGCAATTTAGATGGTCGCATCAAGGCGATGTATTTCTATGGTGGCAGAGACTGAGCTTGTTAGTGTTGCCTGCAAGGTCATCTATGTTTGGTGACGGCGAGGACTGATCGCCAGCATGCTATTCCTTGATACAAAAAAGTCGGACATCTTTTTACGGATGTCCGACTGATTTACAAGTAGTTTTGCGGATCAGTTACCTGCGTTCTATTCTTTCTTTTTCTTGTCGGCTTTGGGCTCTGCGGCTTTGTCCTTTTTCATTTCGGCTCCCTCTTCTTTGCTGAGTTTGCCGTCTTTGTCTTTGTCATACTTAGCAAGCATCTCGGCGGAGACTTCTTTCTTGGCTTTCTTGGCTTCCTCTGCAGAGGAGAAGCCGATGAGGGAAAGAATCCCAGCGATAACGAACAACTATTTTAGTTTCATATATTTGTGGCGAGGTAGTTGCGCCCTCTTCTTAAACCCTGCCACGAATCAAAAGTTGCGACGATTGTTTAAAAATTTTCATCAACGAAAAATCCTATTTTTTAGTGAAGAACATTAGTGAAAGAGATATGAGCTTGATTGCTGTATCAGCTCGTTATAACATCGGCAACAAACCGCAGCATGAATATTTATCTTTTAACGAAAGCCCTCAAACACGGCACTCAACTTGTCATTGTCGCTTTGATATCCATCACGCTTCCGGCGGCGGCGCAGACAAAAGCCAAAGCGACAAAACCAAAAGAAACAAAACCTCAAGTCGCACCGAAAGTTACACCGACTACTGGGTATGCCGCCTCAGTGCCTATGCCAACTGCCACGGAAGTGCGTTATGGGCCGCACCAACGAAATGTGTTAGATTTTTGGAAGGCAGAATCTGATCAACCGACACCGCTGGTGTTTGTCATTCACGGCGGTGGCTGGGTAGCAGGAGAAAAGGAGCGTGTCGATCGTTTCGCCGACGTTTCTGCCTTGCTCAAGTCGGGCATTTCTGTGGTGGCGATCAACTACCGCTACACCAAGCAGGCGGAAGGCGTTACGCCTCCGGTAAAAGCGCCGATGGACGATTGCGCACGCGCATTGCAGTTCGTGCGTAGCAAGGCGAAGGAATGGAATCTCGATAAAAATCGTGTTGGTGCCGCTGGCGGTTCGGCGGGTGCTTGTTCTAGTTTGTGGTTAGCATTTCATAATGACCTTGCGGACCCTAAGAGCGCAGATCCCATCGCGCGTGAATCCACAAGATTGCAATGCGCGGCGGTGATGGGCCCGCAGACATCCCTCGATCCTCAACAAATGAAGGAATGGACACCTAACAGCAGCTATGGTGGTCACGCTTTTGGTTTCGCATCGTTCGCCGAGTTCCTCGCTGGCCGGGAAAAAATTCTACCGTTGATCGCCGAGTATTCGCCCTATGCCCTCGTGAGTGCCGACGATCCACCGGTGTATCTTTCCTTCACCGTGCCTCCCGGACTTGGCCAAAAGCAAAAAGACCCAACTCACACCGCTAATTTTGGCGTAAAACTTCAAGAACATTGCGTGGCAAACAAGGTGCCTTGTGAACTGGTGTATCCAAGTGCGCCAAATGTCAAACACGCGAGTCCCACCGACTATCTCATCGAGATGCTGAAAACAAAATCTCTGATCAAATAACCCTAACACATTCATCCATGAAATTCCTGCACTCAGCGTTACTTTTCACTAGTCTGCTCTTTTCTTTTCATACAATCGCTGCCGAGCCAGCAGCCAAGCCTAACATTCTTTTCATCGCCGTCGATGACTTGCGCCCCGAACTCGGATGCTATGGCGTGCCGATCATTCAAAGTCCTAACATTGATGCCCTAGCCAAGCGCGGCGTGGTGTTCAATCGTGCCTACTGCCAGCAGGCGGTTTGTTCGCCATCGCGCTGCAGTTTGCTGACGGGCACACGACCCGATACCACAAAGGTCTATGATCTTGAAACGCATTTTCGCAAGGCGTTACCAGATGTGATCACCTTGCCGCAACTCTTCAAAAACAATGGCTATTTTACACAAGCGATGGGTAAAATTTATCACCATGGTTTGGATGATCCCGCATCTTGGTCGGTGACCACGATGTTTCCCAAGGCACCAGCGGGATCGAAATCTGCGGCAAAAAAATCGAAGGTAAATCGTGGGCCTGCCTTTCTCGCAGTGGATGGACCTGACAATTCTCTGCACGATGGCGAGCTCGCCGATATGGCAGTCAAGGCACTGACCGAGCTTAAGCAGAAAAAACAACCATGGTTTCTAGCGGTAGGTTTTCTCAAGCCGCATTTGCCATTTGTATCGCCGAAAAAATATTGGGACCTCTATGATCCAGCGAAAATTCCTCTTGCGACCAATCCGTTCTATCCGAAAAATGCTCCCCCCTATGCTGTGGTGCCCGGCGGGGAATTGCGTAGTTACGATGGCGTTCCTGCGGGTAATCATTTGCCCGAAGCTTATGCACGGCAGTTGAAGCATGGCTATTACGCAGCGGTCAGTTACATGGACGCCCAACTTGGAAAAGTGCTCGCGGAGCTGGATCGATCGGGCATGCAAGAAAATACGATCATCATTCTCTGGGGCGATCATGGTTGGAAACTCGGTGAGCATGATGCGTGGTGCAAGCATAGCACTGTGGAAAATGATACCCATGCACCGTTGATTATTGCTACGCCTAAAATGGCCAGTGCAGGCAAGTATGCAAATGCCTTGGTGGAATTTGTGGATATCTATCCGACGTTGGCCGAGTTAGCGGGATTGCCTTTGCCTAAGACCCTAGAAGGCACGAGCATGAAACCCTTGCTCGAAGATCCCAAACTCGCTGGCGAAAGCGCCGCATTCAGCCAGTACCCGCGCAATAAAGACAAAAAAAATCTAATGGGTTACTCGATGCGTGCCGACCGCTACCGCTTTACCTGTTGGGTCGATAAGAACGACCACACGAAGGTCGATGCGATAGAGCTTTACGATCATCAGACTGATCCAGAGGAGAACAAAAATATCGCCAATGATCCGAAAAATAAGGCGCTTGTCGAGAAACTCACTATCCAATGGAATGCAGGTTGGCGCGGTGCCGCTAAGTAATTTTTTTCTTAGACGATCATGTCAGTTTTCATTACTCGTTTTATCGCGCTCTTTACCTTGAGTTGTGCCGCTCTGGATGCTGCTGATGCTCCGCCTAACGTCGTCATCATTCTTGCCGATGATCTCGGCGTGGAGTGCCTTTCCTGCTATGGCGGTACATCTCTTAAAACGCCAAACATCGATAAGCTTGTTACCCAGAGCATGCGCTTTACTCGTTGCTTCTCGAATCCGTATTGCTCGCCGTCGCGCGCTTCGCTTTTGACGGGTCGATATCCCTTCAAAAACGGATTAAAAACTGTGCTTGATACGAAGCAAAAAGAAGACGTTTATCTTCATCCAGATCAACCTAGTTTCGCGCGAGAACTCAAGCAAGCAGGATACGCCACAGGACTTGTCGGCAAGTGGCACATGTCTTTAGAGCACAAGCATAATACCATCAATGAATTCGGATTCGATCAATACCAAACATGGCGGATTTTTGATGATAAAGGTGAGAAAACAACGAAATTTTGGACTCCCTATCTCATTCGCAATGGAGTAGTCATCGCCGATCAAATCAAAGAGCGTTACGGCCCCGATGTGGATCTCGAATTTTATCTTGATTTCATCAAAACCAGTGTGCAAAAAAAACAACCTTTTCTCGCCTATTATGCAACTTGCTTGCCACATTTTCCGTGGGAACCTACACCTGATAGCAAAGACCAGAGCTACCGCGAAAAGGTGATTGGAAAAAAAGGTAATCCTAAATATTTTCCCGATATGGTGGCCTACCTTGATAAGCAAGTAGGGCTCATTATGAAGTCGCTCGATGACCAGAAAATTGCTGACAATACCATCGTGATTTTTCTAGCGGATAACGGCACTGATAGAGATCTCGTCAATACTTGGGGCGATGGCAAGCAAGTCAAAGGCGGCAAGGGCACCATGACTGATCGCGGCACCCACGTGCCACTCAGCGTGCGTTGGACTGGCCATATCAAAGCGGGATCGACTTGTGATAATTTGGTAGATTTTTCCGATCTTTTCCCGACGATTTGCGATCTAACATTAACTGCAAGACCCAAGATTGAAATGAGCGGGCGCAGTTTTGCTACACAACTTTATGGCAATGCTGGATTGCCGCGCGAGTGGATTCATATCCAGCACGAATCCGCGCGACAGGTCAGAAACAGTGACTTCATGCTCGATAACAAAAATCAACTGCGTCGCGTTGTGGAACTGTGGGAAGACCCCGCTAAACCTAACGAAAATATAAATCCAGAGCAGGAAGCCGCTGCGCGTAAGTCGTTACAAGCGGTGTTTGATGAGTTGAAAAAATAATGGCTAGCGATGATCGATGATGAAATATCCTGCATTATTTTTCTTGATTCACGCGGTGCTACTTTCTCTCGCTTTGCCGATAGTCGCTCTGACGGAGGACCGGCCTAACATTATTTTCATCATGGCCGATGACCTCGGTTACGGGTCGCTAGGATGCTATGGTAGCAAGGAAATTCGCACGCCGAACATTGATCGGCTTGCTGCCAGCGGAATGCGCTTTACTGATTATCACAGCAATGGACCGGTATGTACTCCCACACGAGCGGCGCTGATGACGGGGCGATACCAGCAACGTTGCGATTGGGTGGATGATCAAGAACTCTCGGTTGTCTATCAGCAGCAGCGGCAGGAAAATCTGCGTCAACGCTGGGCATGGGGCATCGCGGCTAAGGAATTTACCATCGCGGAAATGCTGCGGCAGGCTGGCTACCATACGGGGATCATCGGCAAATGGCACCTCGGTTACGACACGAAATTTCATCCGATGACGCAAGGTTTTGACGAGTTCCATGGCTTCCTGGGTGGCAACGTCGATTACCACACTCATGTCGCGGGCTACGGCTTGAAACAGCTCGATTGGTGGCAGGGGAAAAAAATCGAAAATGAATCCGGTTACACCACGGATTTATTGACCAAACACGCCAGTGATTTCATCACGCTGAATAAGGAGAAACCGTTCTTTCTCTACCTAGCTCACGCTGCTGCGCATGATCCATGGCTGGGCAGAGATGTTAGCAAAAAAAATTCGCCGTTAGCAACTTACAAGGAAATGATCGAGATCCTCGATGAGTCGGTGGGCGCCATCATCGCGACGTTAGAAGAAAATCAGTTAGAGAAAAAAACGTTAGTGATTTTTTGTTCCGATAATGGTGCGTCGCCACCGCGTGGGATTTCGGCAAATGGATCATTGAAGGGAAAAAAAGGAGACTTGTCAGAGGGTGGGCATCGGGTGCCGTTCATTGCCTCTTGGCCGGGTGTGATCGCGGCTGGTAAGACCAATCGCGAAACCGTGATGAGCATGGATTTTTTTCCCACCTTCGCCAAGCTTGCCGGAGCGGCGATTCCACAAGATCGAGCAAGCGATGGTCGCGACGTGATGCCATTGTTGAAAGACGACTCACAAAAAATCGAGCGTGAGTTGCATTGGTTATACGGCAATTCATGGGCCGTGCGTAAAGGTCCTTGGAAATTGTTAGGCTCTGGTGACAAGGCGCTTATCTTAGTGAACCTTGAACAAGACGTAGAGGAGAAAATGAATCATCTCGATGATCAATCTGCCTTGGTCGATGAGTTCATGAAGCTTCATCGCACATGGATCGAATCCGTTGGCACGCGATAATGGTTTTTGTTAGATCACCCGCAAAGTGCGCAAAGTTCACGAAGACGCAAAGGTGAGAAGTCAGCAATGAATTTTTATCGAAGGGAGGGGCGATTTGCCTTGTGCCAGGAGTGCGGAGCCTTGGCCCCGCCCGTGCAGGGGCTCGGCTTGCCGAAGGCGGTGGTGGTTTTCCTTAACTGGCTCAGCGCTAAAGATGTGATTTTTTTTAACCACAGATTGCACAAATTTCGCAGATTTTTTGAAGGATCTCACACGAAGCCACGAAGGGAGCGAAGGTTTGAGGAAGAAATGTTAACGACGAATTTGACGGAGGGAGAAGGTTTTTTTTGAGTTAGAGTAACCGCATAATCATGCAGTTGAGCAAAGTTTTTTATCTAATATTGCCTTTTGGTGAAAAACTAATTTCTTGCAGATCGCCTAAATTTGGGATAGATTCAATTCATGCCGTGTCCTTGACGGCATGATATATGCATCTACCAGACTGCTGGTAACTTTTACTTCGTTGAGACATCAATCATGCGCACCACCCTAGTTCTTGCGATCTTATTCCCCGCAGTCGCCAGTGGGGGTAAGGTTGATTTCAACTCGCAAATCCAGCCGATTTTTTCGGAGAACTGCTATGCCTGCCACGGACCAGACACCTCGAAGGTCGAGAGTGGTTTGCGCTTGGACCGCGAGAAAGACGCGCTCAAGGGCGGTGATGACGGTAAGGCCATCGTCCCGGGTGATCCCGAAAAATCCCTCATCATCCAGCACATCACCAGTCGTGATCCAGACGAAATCATGCCGCCTCCCAAGAAAAAGGACGCGCTTAAACCTGAGCAAATCGCTCTCATTCGCCAGTGGATTTCCGAGGGCGCAGAGTGGGGGACTCATTGGGCATTCGTCGCTCCGCAGCGCCCGCCAGTTCCTGCGGTAAAAAACTCCTCGTGGGTGAAAAATCCCATCGATCAATTCGTTTTGGCAAAGCTTGAAGAGCAAAAACTGAACCCCACCGCAGAGGCCGCGCCCGCCATTCTCCTCCGCCGTCTCTCCCTCGATCTCAACGGTCTGCCGCCGTCGATCGAAGCACTATCCTCGCCGTTTGATTACCAACGGGAAGTCGACCGCCTCATCGCCAATCCTCATTTTGGCGAACGCTGGGGACGTGAATGGCTGGACGTCGCGCGTTATTCGGACTCCGCCGGATACGAAAAAGATCTCCCGCGTAAAAATCATTTCTACCGCGACTGGGTCGTCAACGCGCTCAACGCGAACATGCCCTACGACCATTTTGTCATCAAGCAAATCGCCGGAGATCTCCAACCCGGAGCCACTCAGGATGACCGCATCGCTACCGGCTTTCTGCGGAACTCCATGACCAACGAGGAAGGTGGCGCAAAGCCTGAGCAGTTTCGCATCGAGGGCATCTTTGACCGAATCGACGCCATTGGAAAATCCATGCTTGGTCTCACGGCCCAATGCTCCCAGTGCCACGCCCACAAGTACGACCCGCTCACCCACGAGGAATACTACGGAATGTTTGCCTACCTCAACGGTATCCGCGAAACGTCCCTTCCCGCCTACACCGCGGACGAGCGAAAATTCATCTCTTCCACCAACGAAAAAATACAGAGCATCGAGGAAAAAATCCGCACCGATCACCCCGGATGGGAGAACGATTTTACCAAATGGCAGCAAGACCTGCTAGCCCTGCCGCGCACCGAGTGGCAAGCGATTGAGCTCTATCAACTCGGCGATTCTGGCCAGAAATATCTACCACAACCTGACAAGTCTTTGATCAACATGGGCTACGCCGGCACTAAGAGCAGCGAATCCTTCACCGGTGCGACCACACTTCCTGAAATCCGCTCTGCACGGCTCGAAGTCCTGAACGATCCGTATCTGCCGTTTTCAGGCCCCGGTCGCTCCACCCGCGGCACCGGCGCGCTCTCCGAGTTCAGGTTGAAGGCTGGACGCGGCACCGAAAAGCCCGCCCCACTGCCTTTCATCAACCCTGTTGCTAGTGTCAACCCGCCGGTGGTGAAGCTTGATCCCGCCCGTTTCCCGAAGGATGGAAACAGATCCGCTGACGACCGCACCACGGGCCCCGCCGCCTTTGCCTTGGATGGTAATGGAAAAACCGCCTGGACCAACGAGACGGACGCCGCTCACAACAACGACCCCGCTGTTCTCACTTTCGAGCTTGCCGAGTCCTTCAAAACTGACGGCACCGCAAACCTCAGCTTTAACCTCACGCAGGATCACGGCGGCTACAATTCCGACGACAACCAAACTTACAACCTCGGGCGCATCCGCCTCTCGGTCGCCGCCACGCTGCCTAACGCACTCGACCAACTCCCGCCGCTCGTTCGTGAGGCGTTAGAGACGGCATCGGAAAAACGCACACCCGATCAGCAACGCCGCCTCTTTGCCCACTGGCGCGAAAACAATCCTACCTTCGCCACTGAGACCGCCGAGATTGGAAAACTCTGTGCCCAATTGCCACTCCCCACCTGGGCCCTCGTCGCCGCCGAGTCAGAGACCCCAGCTCAGACGCATCTCTTCGCGCGCGGTGAGCAGACACAGCCTCAACAAATCATCACGCCCCACGTCCCCGCCTTCCTCCACCCATTGCCACCGGGCGATCCTACCTCACGCCTGACCTTCGCAAAATGGCTGGTTGATCCAAAATCGCCCACTGCTGCCCGCCAATACGTGAACCGTCTCTGGCAAGCCTACTTTGGCATCGGCCTCGTCGAGACTGCCGAAGATTTCGGCCACCAAGCCGCGCAACCTTCACACCCACAACTCCTTGATTGGCTCGCCTGTGAGTTCATGGAAAGCGGTTGGGATGTGAAACATATGCATCGTCTGATCGTGCAAAGCGCCACCTATCGCCAAGACTCAGTCGTCAGTCCGAGCTTGCGTGAATCCGACCCCAAAAACTGCCTTCTCGCCCGCGGCGCACGACTCCGTGTTCCTGCGGAAACCGTTCGCGACATCCAACTCGCTACAAGCGGCTTGCTCGATGAAACACTCGGCGGCCGCAGTGTTTTCCCACCAGCGCCTGGCTACCTTTTTCAGCGTCCCGTCTCCTACGGACCCAAGGATTGGATCGTCGAGACCGATTCTAACCGTTATCGCCGCGCCCTTTATACTTTCCGCTTTCGCTCGGTGCCTTACCCCATGCTCGTTGCTTTTGATGCTCCCACTGGCTCGACTTCCTGTGTCCGTCGCACCGTTTCCACCACGCCCTTGCAGGCACTCGTCACACTCAACGAACAAGTTTCCGTCGAGGCCGCACTTGGACTCGCTCACCTCATTCTAACAGATTCCGGCAGCTTGCAGGAAAAAATCACCCACGCCTTCCAGCGATGCACCTCCCGCCTCCCCGATCCCGATGAAATTTCCGCTCTCGTTGCCCTTTACAACACCGGTCTCACCGCCGATCCCGCCGAAGTCAAACTCCTGCTGGAAAACCATCGCCCCGTCACCCTCGATCTATCAGCCCATCCGCTCCCCGAACTCGCCGCTGCAGCCGGAGTCGCCCGAGTGCTTCTGAACCTCGACGAAACCATCACCAAAAACTAAAACCTGCTCTTATGTTCCCACATTCCACTCTAACAGATTTGCAGCGCTCGTTTTCACGACGCTGGTTTATGAAGGACTGTGGACTCAGCCTTGGCTCCGTCGCCCTTACCTCAATGCTTGGAAATGGCAATGCCTCCGCTTCGACTATCATTGATCCCCACGCTCCAAAAGCCTCACCATTTCCCGCTAAGGCCAAGAACGTTATCTTCCTCTTCATGGGCGGCGCACCTAGCCACATCGACCTCTTCGACAACAAACCGGAGCTCATCCGCATGGACGGGAAAAGTCCACCCGCCGAGCTCCTCAAGGGCTACCAATCCGCCTTCATTCGTCCGGAAAACAAACTTCTCGGCTCCAAGTTTAAGTTCCAGCGCTACGGCAAATGCGGCATGGAAATGGCGGAAATTCTCCCCCACATCGGCTCCTGCGCGGATGATATCGCCCTCATCCGCTCGATGCACACGGATGCCTTCAACCACGCCCCCGCTCAGATCCTTATGTCCACGGGTTCGCAGCAGTTCGGGCGACCCTCGCTCGGCTCTTGGGTCAACTACGGTCTCGGCTCGGAAAATGGCAACCTCCCCGGTTTCGTCGTCATGTCCTCTGGAATGAAAGGTCCCTCTGGCGGCAACGGCAACTGGTCTTCTGGCTTCCTCCCTACCGTCCACGACGGCGTCTCCTTTAACTCCGTCGGCGAACCCGTGCTTTACCTCTCTAACCCCAAGGGCATCACCCGAGAAACCCAGCGCCGCACCATTGATGCCGTCAATTTCCTTAACAACAAGCGCTTCGAATCCGTCGGCGATCCCGAGATCAACTCTCGCGTCGCCGCCTTCGAAATGGCCTTCCGCATGCAGGACGTCGCCCCGGAAGTGACCGATATTTCCAAGGAACCCGAAGACATTCAGAAAATGTACGGAGCCGAGCCCGGCAAGGCCTCCTTCGCCAACAACTGCCTGCTAGCCCGTCGCCTCGTCGAGCGCGGCGTTCGCTTCGTCGAGCTCTTCCACGAGTCTTGGGACCAACACGGAAACCTTTCCAAAGATCTCCAGAAAAACTGCAAGGACGTTGACCAGGCTTGCGCCGCCCTCTTGAAAGATCTCAAACAACGGGGATTGTTAGATGAAACTCTTGTCATTTGGGGCGGTGAATTCGGACGCACTCCTATGGTCCAAGGTGGCAGCGACGGGCGCGACCACCACCCTAACGCCTTCACCATGTGGATGGCAGGCGGCGGCGTGAAAGGCGGCGTCCAGCACGGTAAAACCGACGAACTCGGCTTCAACGCCGTCGAGAATAAAGTCCACGTCCACGACCTCCACGCCACCATCCTTCACCTGCTCGGCTTCGACCACACCAAGCTCACCTTTCGCTCCCAAGGCCGCGATTTCCGCCTCACCGATGTCCACGGCAACATCGTCAAGAATATTCTAGCCTGAGTCAGAAAGCGAAAAAAACTAAAACTCCTCATCGTAGGTGCGCGGACTTCAGCCCGTTTAATCGCTGATGCAGACCTCGCTACAAAGGAAGAATGTTAACCACGGATAAAGGCAAAAAGTAGCTTCGACTTTAGTCGAATCAAAAATCAGTTAGATTAATCGCTAAGTTCGCGAAGACGCAAAGGTTTGAAGTTTGCAAAGAATTTTTATCGAAGGGAGGCGAAATGGTCTGCCAATCAGGAGTGCAGAGCCGTAGAACCCAGAGTGCGGAGGCAAGTCGCCGCACTCCGGAACGAAGCCGCGAAAGTAAGAACAAGTGGTAACGGAAATCGGCAAAAACACCCCCCAACCTACCCTATAAATGGGTCGCGATATCAAAGATATTTTTATTGCAGTTTTTTAAAAAAAAGATATTATCATTTATATCATTCGCTGTTTCGGTGTTCAAGACCGTCTCCGCCGAGAGATCAATAACCTAACAATTATAACAAATTCCACATCAAAAAACCATTATGAAACCTCGTATTCTATCCTCTGCTCGCCTGTCTTTCCCGCTGGCTTGTGCGCTCGCCGCGCTGCTTGCGCTAACTTCTGCCTCCGCTGCAACCCTCACGTGGGACAACGTTGCTGGTGGCACCATCAATGACGGCGGCGGAGCATGGCTCGGTGCCGGCCTCTGGAACAACGGTTCGCCCAGCATCAACTGGACCTCCGGCGACGACGCTATCTTCGGCATCGGCGGTGTCGGCGGCGCGGTCACGCTCGCCAGCCCGACGACGGTCAATTCGCTGACGTTTAACTCCTTCACCACCACCGCCTACACGCTAGGCACAGCCACGCAGGCCATCACGCTGAACAACGGCATCACCATGAATTCCGGTGCCTTCAATGTTACTTTCGTGTCGCCGGTGACTCTGGGGGCGGTTCAAGCTTGGACGAACAATTCAGCCAACACCTTGGGTTTTTCCGCAGCCGGGGTGAATCTCAACGGCAATGCGCTGACGATTGGAGGCTCTGGAAGCACGTCGTTTGATGGCAATGCGGCGAACGTTATCTCAGGAGCAGGTGGTATCGTAAAAAATGGTTCCGGAAATCTCACTCTCGATGGCGGAACAGCCGTCCCGCACACTTTCACAGGTGGGATCACGATCAGCGGCAGCGGCAGGGTAGGAGCGCAAACCGGCGCCAATCTAACCGGCCGTGGCAATGTTTCGATCAACGGAGGGTATCTGGGCGCGCGGTTCGGCACGGCGGTCACTTTTGCAGGTGGCCTCGGGACGGGCGCCACGGCAATCCAGATCACCGGCGGCACGAGCGGTTTCAGCGGCGAGGGTAACACTGGCTCCACATTTACGATCGGCACCGCCGCTAGCGTGCTGAAGTGGGGCGCGTCAACTGAAAATGGTGCCACCGGCTTCTTCAATCCGGCGGTGCTCTTGCTCAACGGCACCCAGTCAATGAACACCAACGGCAAGGGCACGCTGGCCAACGGCATCGACCTCAACGGCACCTCCCGCACCATCACATCCAACCAGACCACTGATGGAGCTGTCACCAGCGGCTTCACCGTCTCCGGCACCATCGTCAACACTGCGGGCACGACGGCCGGGTTAGAGAAAACCGGTGTGGGGAACCTCATCCTCAGCAACACTGGGAATACCTACGACGGCACCACCACAATCAGCGGTGGCTGGATTACCGCCGCCGGCAGTGGTTCGCTCGGTAGCGGTGTCGCTTCCAACACCCTAATCTTCAACGGCGGCACCCTGCGTGCGACCGCAATAATCACCTCGCCGTCCACGCGTGGCGTGACGATGACCGCTACTGGCATTATTGACAACAACGGTCAGGCCATCAGCTTCGCCGGGAATATCGGTGGCGCGGGCGGCTTGACCAAGAATAGCACCGGCACCCTCACTCTCTCCGGCACCAACAGCTTTAGCGGCGTCACCACCGTGAACTCAGGCACGCTGGCCATCACCAAGGAAGTCTCGCTCGCAAGCAATACGGCGGCCAATCTCAACGTGAAGAGCGGTGCCACCTTCGCCCTTAACGTGGACTCCACGGGAGCCGCTGGATTCACCGTTGCCAATCTCGATACCCTGCTCGGCAATATCCTCGTGGCCAACACCGCTGCCCAAGGCCTTCAGGCAGGGGCGATTCTTGGCCTTGACACCACCACTGCCGATCTCGGCACTTACACCCAAGGCAACGCCATCACCAATTCCACCGGTGCCTTCGGCGGCGCGATCGGCCTGACCAAGCTCGGAACCGGAACTCTCGTGATCGATAAGGCCAACACCTACACTGGTCCGACCACCATCAGCGCGGGGACACTTCAGCTCGATGCCGGCGGCGTCATCGCGATCGCGACTCCGATCCTCAACAACGCGACCTTCGCGATCAACTCGGCGGGCAGCGTGTCCCAGGGCACGAACTTCGGCTTTATCAGCGGCACCGGCGCCGTAACCAACGCTGGCGCGGGCACGTTGACGCTAAACCTCGCTAACACATACTCAGGACTTACCTCCGCTACCTCCGGCACCATCGCCCTAACCAATGCCCTAGCCATCCAGAATAGTGCCCTCGTCACCACCAGCGGCACCACCACCTACGCTGGCGCTGCCGCCCTAACGATCGGTGGCCTGAGTGGCGCGACCGGCGACCTTGGCTCTGCCAACGTGCTTAACGGCTACACCGGCCTCGTCACTGCCCTGACACTCAATCCGCAGACAGGTGTTTCCGTCACCTACGGCGGCATCATTTCCGATGGCTCCGGTACCATGTCCCTCACCAAGACCGGTGCGGGCACCCAGATCCTCACCGGTGCGAACAGCTACACCGGAGCCACCATCGTCAATGCCGGTAACCTCTCGGTCGGCGTGGGTGGATCCCTTAGCGCCAGCAGCGTCTTGCAAATCAACGGTGGTATCTTCAGCTACGCCAACACGAGTATCGGCTTGACCCTGAACGGCCTCGCCGTCGGTGGCAACTCCACCGTCAGCAATACGGCCGCCGGTCAAACCCTGACCTTGGGTGCAATCACCCGGACGGCAAGTATCTATGGCACGGTCAATTTCTCCACCCTGACCGGCCCGATCAGCACCACTACAGGAAACGTCAACGGTATCATCGGACCCTGGGCGACTACCGGCTCTACCACCACGCTGAGATATGTCGTGGGTTCTCCGGATGGCAGCACCCCAACCAACATCACGCCGTTTACGGCCGGGACACTGGCCACGGCCAGCACTTTGGGCAATGTCACCGACGCTACGTTGAATTACGAGTATTCGGCTGCGGTAGCGGCCATGCCTGCCAGCACCGCTCTGACAGGTAACACCCTGCGTTACTCTGGTGCTGCCACCTCGACCGCCATCAACGCCACCAGCACCCTCACGCTCAACGGCCTAATGCAAGCGGGAACCGGGCTCTTGACCATCTCCGGTGGCCCCACCACCGGCGGCATTCTTATCGGCTCGACCGGTGAATTGGTCATCAGCGCGAACACTGCAGGAACTACCATTTCCGCAGCGATCGGCGGCACGGGACGCGTAGTTTATAACGGTGCAGGCGGCCGTCTACTCCTTAGTTCCGCGACCAGTAACTACTCAGGCGGCACTGTAATCAACTCGGGTCAATTGGCGATCGCCTCCAATGCCGCTCTGGGGGATGCCAGCGGCAGCATCACCCTGAATGGTGGCTCTTTGCTCGGGAATACCACCAACCCGCAAGCGGGTAATGGTGGTGGCGTTAGCATTACTTCCGCGCGCGACGTGATCGTGGGCGTTGCGGGAGGTTCAATCGGGGCTCATGGCAATGCAAACTTCACTACCAGTGGAAAACTTTCAGGCACCGGCACGCTCACCATGTTAGCTCTCGGCGGCGGTGGCGGACAGACATTGAATTTCAACTCCACGAGCAACGACTTCACGGGAGCCATTGTTATTTCCACGGGCAATGGGACAGTTACCATGAACAGCCTAGCGGACAGCGCCAACAATATTGTCTTCAACGGAACCACTGGGGCAGTCTTCACTTATAACACTGGGGCAACAGCGCCCTTGGTCCTGAATAGTCGGTCATTTGCCATCGCTTCGTCATTCAGTAATACGATCAGCAACTTGAACACCACCCAAGGTATGACCATCAACACCCCATTGCTCGTCACTGCATCGGGTGCGTTGACTCTAACGCTCAATGCTGCCACCGGACCGACAAACGCCTTCGCCGGCAAAATTCCTGATGGACCGTCCGGGTCGATCAGCCTCTCTAAATCTGGCACAGGCAATTGGGCTCTGAACAGCACAACCAACACCTTCACCGGCACCATTACATTGGGCGGCACGACGACTTCGTCCGGCACGCTCTCCTACGCTTCCGCATCTGGAGCCAACCCGATTACTTTCAGCGCGACCACAGGTTTCAACTCGACCCTTTCATATACGGGTTCGTCGGCGCTGACCATGAGCGGTTTGATCACGGCCTCCGCCCTCACCACTGGTAGCATCATTATCGAAGCCAATGGTGCCGCCCCGGCGAACACCATCAACTATTCCAATCCCTCAAGCCTCAGCACTACCAGCGCCGGCACTTCCACTCGATTCATCAACCTCGGTGGTAGCAACACGGGCGACAATACCTTCGCGGGCGCCATCAACAACAACACGGGCGTAGGTGGCAATGCCCAGTTGGCCAAGACTGGCGCGGGCAAATGGGTGCTGACGGGAGCCAGTAACTTCAGCGGTGGATTTTTCCTCAATCAAGGAACTGTTAGCGTTGCCTCCATCCCTGATGGTGGCGTCAACAGCCCGCTCGGTGCCAATACCCGCATTAACCTCGGCCGGGACAATAACGATGGCATTCTGATTTATACCGGTGCTGGCGATAGCACGAATCGAGACCTGCGTATCGGTGGACCCAGCACTGCCTCCGGATCCGGCGGTAGTACCATCCTGAATGACGGAAGCGGCGCGCTGACTTTCACCGCGGCCACCTTTAACATTTCGCAGACCGGCATCCTCTTCAACCGCACGCTGACGCTCGGCGGCGCCTATACCGGCGCAGCTAACGAAATCCAAGGCGTCATCCAGAATAACACCGCCTCCACCGGCCTTGTCAATCTGGCGAAAACCGGTGACAGCACCTGGGTCCTCACCGGCGCAAACACCTACACCGGTGACACCGTGGTCAGCGCTGGCACACTCGCGCTCGCCGATAATGCACAGCTCACGTTCATGCTCGGGGCCACGTCAGGTGTCAACAATAGCATCAGCGGTGCGGGAACGGTCACGCTCGACGGTGATTTTGTCATCGACACCACAGCGGCCAACGTCCTTACGTCCGGCACGTGGACCTTGGAAAATGTTCCGTCTCTCAGTGGTGCCTACGGTTCTACCTTCACCGTCGTCGACTTCACCGATGACGGCGGCAACAAGTGGACGAAAGTTGACGGCGCGAAAACTTACACCTTCGATGAAACCACTGGCGTTCTGACGCTGACCACTGCAGGTTACGCCTCATGGGCTTCGACCAACACCGCGGGTCCCAACCTCAACGATGACCACGACAACGATGGTGTCTCCAACGGCATCGAATACTTCCTCGGTGGGCCATTGGGCAACACCACGGGCTTCACGGCCTTGCCGGGTATTGTCAAGGCGCTCGATAACAAGCTCAGCGTCACTTGGCCTAAGGGTTCCGGATACGCTGGTATCTATGGCACAGATTATGTGGTGGAAACCTCGGACACGCTCACTGGCTTGTGGACATTGGAAACCTCCCCTGGAGTTACGATTACCGATAGCAGTACCGAGGTGAAATTCACCTTCCCCGGTGGAGCTCCTTATAGCGGCAAAAACTTCGCTCGCCTCAGAGTGACTGGCCCGTAATCAAACTGTGCTTTTACACGGCGGCTTCCCTCGCGGGAGGTCGCCGTTTTTTTTGGCAGAATTTGTTAGGAAGATACGATTAGAACATTTTCTAACTTTTCGTGCCTTCGTGTGAGATATCTAAAATTCGTCGCTAATTTTGATGGATCGTAGTTCGGTTACGGGCAATAAGTAGAAGGTGCTATCGAGTGGTAACACCTTTGGTGCGCGTAGCAAAAGGCAATTTTTCACACAAAACCACGATGGCGCTTCGGGATGAAAACCCCACCGATCATGAAAAAATTATTTTTGCGCTTCGTTAAGACGGGAAACACGTTTTTTCAATAAAGGTCAATAAAAACATCCTCAAACCTACCCATAAAAAGGGATGTATTTTTTTTAAAATAGATGTTGCATTTACACAGTCATCCCACAGCCTGAGCAAGAAGCTGCGTAAGACTTGAACTACCAAGGCTTAGGTTTCGTTTTGGAAGAATGGCGATTGCGAGTTTTTTTCTCTGATCTGGGTTTATTCTGATTTTACGTGCCGATGCTGTCCCA
>CAIRGO010000077.1 GCA_903878115.1 Akkermansiaceae bacterium
GATCCATCGAGAGGCTACCCATGGAGTTGCGTAGGTTTTGGATCGAGGATTCGAGTAGTGTTGTCTTTGTGCGTCTGGTTTTCATTGATGTGTCTATTTTACAGTTTTGGTGAAGTTAGACACACTTTTTTATACGGTCCCGAATTTTTGTTGCCGTCTGCTGCTGTGCCTTGCCACAAAAAAGCCCCGCCTTTTTCAAGGCGGGGCTGAAAATAATCCCCTATGAATTATGGAGTGGCTTCCACTTGCAGACGGATGAAGTCTTGTGGATCGGCGGCACTACCGCCATCGGTGCGGAAGGTATGCCATTCCCAATCTGCATCCAGCGCAGGCAAGGCGGGAACAATCGCAGCGCGCACCGCTGTTGCATCCACAGCACCGAGTTCTGTGACTACCACGCTATCCCATGTGATGAGATCATTGGTGGCCTCTAAGGTGTATTGTATTTTATCTTTAGTGGCGCGTTGTTTTGCTACCGCTTCTACTGCGAATACCGCGTCTTTACGAGTGGCCACGGTGTAGGTCAACGCATTGTCACCACCGAGGGTGTGCATTTTTGCATAGACACGGGCACCGGAACCACCGTTCTGTGGATTCGAATTGGTGGCAAACTCTAACAAGTTCGATACACCATCGCCATCATCGTCACCACCTTTGCCGCCGATGACGGTGTTGGCCGTCGCCCATGCAAGGAATGGATCACCACTGATGACTTTGATTTTGCCATCAGTCGCAAAGGTGCTGGTGTCCCACGCCAATCCTGCGGTCAACACCGCAGCACTGAAATCGAAGGTCGGCGTGCCAGTGATCGAAGCAGCATCCGCTAAATCAAAGGTGTCGTTCAGGACGGGCGCATAGCCGCTCAGAGTCACGACAATGTTACCGTTCGCAGTCATTGCACCTGTGACATTGACTTTATCGTTCGTCGCGGCACCGGTAATCGTCGCCGCGTAGTTCGATCCAGCATCAAGCGTCAGCGTGCTGCTTAAGTTCAGCGTGCCAACGTTGTTACTACCAGGGGAAAGCGTTCCCGTCGTCGCCACCGTCGTCACACCAGTGATCGTGCCGTTGCCGCCGAGTGTTCCCGTCGTCGCCACGTTAGCAGTTCCTGCGATGGATCCCGTGATCAATAATGTCCCTGCAGAAACTGTGGTAAAGCCGGTGTAGGTATTCACACCGGAGAGGGTCCAGGTGCCGGTGCCAGTATCCTTCAAAACTGGCATATTGACCGTAGTCCCGTTGGAAATGATACCAGTGATCGCCCCGTTGCCATCGCCGCGGAGTCGAAGCTGCCGAATGGTGGCGCTAGCGTTGACGTTTCCACTAACGGTCAGCAGGCCGCTAGTCGAAATTAGGGCGCTATCTCCGTTTCCAGAACTTATCGCAATATTGCCTTGGATCGTGTTATTGCCCGAGTCATTCCAGATACTGGTAAGTCCGCTAATAGTGAAGTTAACACCGAGAGGTAAGGAAATGCCGTTCTGCAGGTGAATCTCGCCGCCGCCTTGTGCCGAAACTGTCTTCGGTCCAACGCCCAGTGCTCCAGAGTTGGTAAGCGTCAACGTCGCTTTCGGCTGCGTGTTCGGCGCAGGCAACGAAACATTACCCGTGAACAAATTATCGCCACTGAGGGTAACATTTGCTGCCCCCGTGGCTGAGTTGACACCAATAGTCAGACCACCGGTGGGAGTCGCGCCCGCACCGATGACACCGGTAACGACAACATTGCCCGTGCCGCGCAGAGTTAATCCATTCGCACCATTGGTGATGGAGCCATCTACCGTTAGTGTGTCTGCATCTGCATAGATCGTGCCCGCGCCAGTCATTGTAATGGCGCGGTTCACTCCCAGACTGTAAGTGCCAGCAGTGGATCTAAGAGTGCCAGCACCGAGGGTGATCGTGTTGGTGGCAGAACCATCTCCTAGATTGTTTGCCGCACTGATTTGTAAAGTGCCTCCCGTCACCGAGGTGAGACCGCTGTAGGTGTTGACACCTGCCAGGGTCTGGATACCTGCGCCCAGTTTGGTCACTACGCCGCTGCCGCTGATTACGTAGTCAGCCGAGGCAGTACCGAAGAGGTTGAAGGCCAGTGTGCCGTTATTGATCACACCGCTGGTGTTGGCGATCGTGCCGTCATTACCCGTGGCGCCGTTGCCCATCTGCAGTGTGCCGCCGTTAATGGTCGTAACACCAGTGTAGATGTTGGCACCGGTAAGGGACAGGGTGCCTACACCAGACTTGGTTAAAGTGCCAAGTGTGGTGTCATCTTCCAGCACTTGCGCAATCGCAATGTCAAAACCGTTGGTGTCAAACTTCGCACCGTTGGCAGTAAGTTTGGCCGTGGTCAAGGTGCTCGCTGGCATGTATGCAGTGCTTGTAGCCGTCGGTCTCAAATAGCCAGTGGTGGAATCAAAGGTGATCGTAGTAGTAGTTCCACTTCCGCGCGCTAATGGGAATGCGGGGAGAGTTACTTGTCCCGTGCCACCGATGTTGATCGCAACTATGCCAGAGTCACCAGCCCCCAAGTTGCTAAATGCAGTCGCACTAAACGTGCCGCCAGTTACGGTAAATGTCGAGTTGAGTCCAGTAGCAGCGGTCGCCGCTCCGCCAATCGTGAAGTTCGTCACCGTCGCTGTGCCACCCGTCTGATTGAAAAGATTGGTCGTATTCACGACAGGCGAGTCAGAACGCCCCACCATCAGGACAGAGACACCTGTTAGGGTCAACGTTCCCGTGCCACTGAGGTTAAAGGTAGAAGTACCACCATCATTAGTGCCCAGCATCACCCCACGGCTCGCAGATGCGGTGGCTGTCAAGGTTCCGCCAGATAAATTATACGTGCCATTTCCTCCAGCTCCCGCCAGGGTTCCACCTGAGCCGCCGTTGCCCATAATAAGCTGTGTCCCACCAGTCAAGGTCAACGTTCCAGCGCTTTGATTGACGACCCCGACTGCGGTGCCATTGCCCGATCCGAGAACAAAAGTTCCTGTGCTAAATTCTCCATTTGTCACGTTCAAACTTCCCGTGCGGCCCGTCACATTGCCCACCGAGAATCCTCCAGTCGCCGCAGCCGTGCGGTTTCCAGAGAGCTTGAGCGTGCCAGCGCTAACTGTGGTGACCCCGCTATATGTATTAGCACCAGAAAGTTCTAATAAGCCATCGCCGTCCATGGTTACGTTCTTGGCACCACTAACGATTCCACTCATCGTAAGAGTTGTGGTCATAGCGGGAGCCACTAACACGTTGCTTAGCAGGGCGACGTTTTCCGCGATAATATGCGAACCAGAGGTGACCGCAATCAGCGCATTATTTACACCGTTGTTGAACGTCAAATTGCTGCTGCCATTGCTGCCAATGGTATAGGCATTCGCATTCGCAAAGCGAAGGAAACCGACTGTGTGAGGAGTGTCAACTACCACAGTGGACGGTGCGGTGATGGCCGAGCCAAATAGCGCCGCATCGCCAGCGATGGTTGGTTTGTATGCGTCCCAGTTACCGGCAGTCATACTCGGGTCGCCCACGCTCCAGTTGCCACCACCAGCCTGATTCCAGCGCCCTTCATCCAAGGAAGAAGTGACGGTGATGGTGTTAGTGTTGATCGTGGGAGTGAGAGTAGTTCTGCCAATCGTTTGACCAGTGATTCCAAATCCACCCGCTGTGATCGGATTGGCAGAAGTTACCAGCGTATAGGTGCCGCCGATCGCGCCGATGCTATTGAAGGTGAACGCGCTGTTGCCGGTGAGGGTGAAATCCTGCACCGTAATCGCATCATTCAAGCCCTCACTGCCGATATCAAAGTTCAACGTACCTCCCAGCGACATCGCTTTACCCGTTAGATCGAGCGTGGACGCCGCTGCAGCAGTGAAGCCGAGCGTGCCGCTGGCTCCCACCGTGATGCCACTGGTCGTCGGTATACCCGCTGCTAAACTGTTTAGTTGCAGTGTACCGCCAGATACCAAGGTTGCTCCGGTGAAGGTATTCGCTCCGCTGAGGGTCAGCGTGCCAAGTCCTATCTTGGTCAGGCCGGTGTCAGCGGCGTTGGGCGTGAGGGCGCTCAAGGCCACACTGGCTCCTGTGCCTCCGCCGCCGGTCAGGGTCACGGTGGGATCCACGGTGTATTCACCCGGGGAGGTGATGACGATCCCGGTCACCGCGCCGGTGGATGGGTTGATTAACGCATAGCCCGCCGCGGGGGAGCCATTCGTGGCGAGCGTGCCGCCGGTGAACTGGACCATCGGAGCGCCGATGTAGCCAGTGCCGCCGGTGACGGTAATGTTGGTTTGTTTGACTCCGTTGCTTGCCGTGTTGGCGCCGAGCAACGAATTAGCCAAGGTCACACTGTTTGCATTGGTATTTACCGTCAGGCCGCCGGTGAAGTCCTGGCTCGCGTTGCCGACTGCGGCGGAATTGTCGATCGCTCCAAAGATGGTGGAAACCGTAGTGACGGCGCCACCTGGGTTAAAAGGATTAGTGAGATTGGCCGATGCCTTGAGAGTGCCGCCCGCATAGTTGACGTAGACGTTTTCAGATGTAGCTGAAGTTGTAAAATTTTGCCCCAAAGTGAAAGACCCACCAGCTAAGTTGACGAAGCCGGTCTGGTTAGCGCCAGCGTTACCAAACTTGAGCAGACGCGTGCCGAAGTTAACATCTCCACCGGCTATGTTAAGCACTCCATAAGAATTTGCACTCACCGTAAGGAAAAAGGTGCCGGCGGAACCACTGTAGTTCAGAGTGCCGCCGGGCGCGACCGTCAATGAACCTTTGCTTGAGTCCGAATAAGCTACGACCATGTTGCCAGTGGCAGTCGAGCTATCCAGATTCGAAGCTATATATGCCACGCCTGTGCTGGCGGTTAGGGTGTTAACAGTCATGTTAAAGCCTCCTGAAGTGGCAAAGCTGCCGCCAGTTAAGTTGAAATAGCCGTAACCGCCGTTATTGGCTACCCAAGAAGCAAACTGCGATGACGTTGAGCTCACGATGCCTGCCGTCTGATTGTAAACCGCGTTGCTGCCCGCGTTATTGGCGCCCGTAATGTTGCCCACCGTCATATTGTTGCTGACATTTACGATGGTATTCGCTGCCGAGTTTCCATACGCAAACGCGGAGGTCGTGGCGCTGTTGAGAGCCCCCGTGATGTTCAAGGTTCCTCCGGTCAGGGTTGTGTTACCAGTATAGCTATTGTTTCCACTTAAAGTAAGGATCCCAGCATCGCCTTTCGCAACGCCGCCAGTGCCGAGCGTAATTGCGCCTGAAATCGTGATGTTGCCTGCACCTCCGACAACAAGAGTCAGATTGCTCGAATTTACCGCTGCAGGATTGCTTAATGTGAGTGTGCCACTATCGGAATTAATACGCGACTGTATGGCCATGGTGATCGTTCCACCGAACGTATTATTGCCCGCAAGGTTGCGTAATGCGCCCTGATTACTGATGCCGCCGCCACTGATGGTGAGCGGTTCCGCACCAACAGTGACAGCACCGCCTGTGCCGTCGATTTCCAACGCACTAGTACCTGATTGGATGGAACCGCTGGTGGTTGCACCGAGTGCCGAGCTATTCGTGATACGCAACACACCGTTGGTAAGGATGGTTAGTCCACCATACGTATTCGTTCCCTTAAGAACCATCGAACCTGCACCAGTTTTGGTAATGCCGCGATTGTTGCTTCCGTCGCCGATGTTGCCACCAACGGTTAAGGTGCTGGCGGTAGTGGTGAGGGTAATGCTGCTTCCTAAAGTCACCGCACCCGTGCCGAGGTCAAGATCATTGCTGCCGGTGAAAGTAAAGTCACCGTTCCAGTTCTGGACGTTGTTTGGAGTCAGAGCGATCGCGCCACTGGGAACGTTGATGGTAGTGCCTGCACCGATGGTGAATACGCCGCTGCCGAGAGCCGTAGTGCTGTTGATGTTCAAGCTGCCGCTCGAAAGGGTAAACGCTCCCGATCCCGAGTTCGTGCCGGAAAGGGTTACCACACCCGTATTGGTTTTGTTGACCGAGAAATTGAAAGCGGTATCGCCACTGATCGTTAGTGAACCTGTCGGATCCACATCCCACGTCTGGGCAGCGCCAATGGTAAGTGGTGCCGAGATCGTAGCGTTGCCGCCGCTAGCGAGCACGCGGATACCACCGGAGGTACTGAGGGGTGTCAGCGTAAGCGCTCCGCCTGTTCCTGCTGTAATCGTCACATCGGTGATGCCAGAAGGCACGCTAGAAAACTGGAGGCTATCGATCACGAACGCCGCATCGAGA
>CAIRGO010000078.1 GCA_903878115.1 Akkermansiaceae bacterium
CTCCATCAGAACGATTGAGCGCTAATCCAAAAAGAAAGGCGAACAAGGCGCGGCTGGACAACCGCTGGGGCTGCTCTGTCGTCCACGCCTTCCGTAGCTTTAACCCGCCATCCCGTTTCGACGCTCACTCCCGCCCCAGCGGTGCCAGCGCTTGATCGTTCTGCAAAAAATTTGCCTTGATTTTGAAACTGGATCCATTATTATACCTTTATGGAGTTTGAGTTCGACGAAACGAAGTCTCTGATCAACGCTAAAAAGCATGGGATCGACTTCACGGAGGCTCAACTCCTGTGGCGCGATGAACGTCGTTTAGTGATTGAAGTTCGAAGTGAGACGGAACCACGTTACGCCATCATCGCATCCCACGTAGGCAAGCTGTGGACAGCAATTTTCACAGTAAGAGAAGACCGCATCAGAATCATATCAGTAAGGAGATCACGCCATGGTGAAGAAGAAGGATACTATAACAGCTAAGGAACTAGATCGCCGCTTCGATGACGGTGAGGACATTTCCGCATACCTGGACTGGAGCAAGGCGACACGTCCTGGCCTTGAGCAACGTCGTGTGAATGTCGATCTTCCGAATTGGATGATCACATCGCTCGATAGAGAGGCAAAGAGGGTTGGCGTAACTCGCCAATCCATCGTGAAAGTCTGGCTCGCTGAAAGAATAAAAGCAGAACAAGCGGCATCATCCAACCACTAGTAGCTTTTCTGTTTCGATGATTTCTGGCATCTTCAACCTCAACCTTGTATTGCACTTCCGCTCTCGCTCCTAGTGGAGGATGTGCTTTACGTTCGCAAAAAAATTGAAACGCAAACAAATACTTCCTGCCTGGATCAGGTTTTTCTCCTGGTTTTTCTTACTCATGGCCATCACACCAGCCTTCTATGTCGCGGGCTTGGTTTGGGGATTCACCTACAATATTACAGCTTTTGGACTGATGGCCAAAGAAACGAACTCATTCTCTCCATTAGCGACTTACCTTGCTGCAATTCTGACCTTATCAGCAGTAATGGCCTACGGAATACTGTGGGGAAAAAATTGGGCAATTAGGCTTGGTATGGTTTATGGCATTATCGTATTGGTCACCAGTTTTTATAGTATTTACTCCCCCAGCGGTGCTTTCTTGGACCTCAGTCCTCTTTTCCTCATACCGTTTGTCTGGGTATTATGGATTAAAAGAATTGCGTGGGCACAATATACACCATCCCCTGTACTCTGTAGCAAGGCAAGCAGCGAACTAGATCACTGAGAACGGAAATGCGACAATACTTTTTTTTGATGGCGGTTGCCTGCCTGTGGGGAAACATTCTCCCTGCTCGCGTGCTTGCCGAGGACATCCCCCCTGCTGCCGTTGCGACCTGTGCAGCTGCGACACCGGTGCCCAATCCGTGGACAAAAAAGATGCCCGCAGGCTGGTGGATAAAACGTCACGAAGAGATACTCACCTCAGAGACCAGAGGCGCAGCTGGCATTTATCGGCGACTCGATTACCGATGGCTGGGATACCGAGGGAAGTGGGTTGAGCATATGGGAAAAAAAATACCTGCCGCTGCACGCCTTGAATCTCGGCATTGTTTGCGATAGTACCCAGCATGCACTTTGGCGTCTTGATAATGGCGAGATTGACAACTTACCGAAACTCAAGGTGATCGTGGTGATGATAGGGGTTAATAACAAAGGCATCAACCGTCAACAGGGCGCGGACGTGGCGCAAGGGATCACGGCGATCTGTGAGCGACTGCGCAAGAAGGCACCGCAGGCAAAAATTCTACTGATGGGCACATTCCCGCGGATGATGGGAGCTGACAATAACGATGACATCAATTCCTTGATCGCCAAACTCGACGATGCGAAAAATATTTTTTATCTGAACATTAACGAAAAACTAATCAAGACTGATGGGGCCATCGCGGATCGTGTTGGTCACGTTAATGCGAAAGGTTACCAAATCTGGGCCGATGAAATGCGCCCATTGCTCAAGAAACTGATGGAGTAGTCACAATGAAACGATATCTAACAATTGCTATTGCCTTGATGATCAGCACGCAGGTCAGCATGGCTCAGAACAAGGCTGTCACCATCGGCCTGATCGGCGACTCGACGGTTGCTGAACAATCCGGCTGGGGACCAGCGTTTGCGAGTCGTTTCAATGATCAAGCCAAAGTCCTCAACCATGCGGTCAACGGGGCGACACTCGAATCACTCTCCAAGAAGCTCGATGCCCTTCTCGCTCTCAAGCCGGACTATGTGCTGATCCAATTTGGCCACAATGATCAGAAGCGATACGGAACGGATGTTTATAGCACCCGCCTCAAGTCGTATATCGAGAGGATCCAGAAAGCAGGGGGCAAACCGATTGTGGTGAGTTCGGTCACGCGTCGGACATTTGATAAAAATGGCAAAATCGTGCAGACAGTAGTCGAATCCGAAAAATACTCCTTTAAGGGCGATCTCGCAGCCTACGCAAAAGCGGCGCAAGGCGTTGCTACCGAAATGAAGGTCCCTTTTATCGATCTCTTCACCATCAGCATTGCCCACCACAATGCCATCGGTCCCGAGGCCAGCATGACTTACAACTTTCAAGAAGGCGATAAAACTCATTTTAACAAAAAGGGCGCCGAGGCAATCGCCGCGCTGATCATTCCCGAGCTTGTCAAAGTCGTCCCCGAACTCGCGCCTTACCTACATAAATAGACGACGACAGCCCCTACTGCGGAGCAAAAAGCAATCGCAGAGGCCGATGGCGCAATTTGGCAGGAGAAATTCTCCGCGCCTTATAAACGATGATTTCTCAATTACCTCGATGGGTCTGGTCTGGTGCGTGGCTTCTCGCTTTTATTGGCGGCATGGTCAACGTTGTTGGTTTGCTAGGCTTTGAGCATCAGGCTGTCACTCATCTTACGGGCACGACCTCCATGCTGTCGGCCGCCCTGGCAGCCCTTGATGGCCCGGGGGCGCTACACTTTGCCGCCGTCCTCGGTTCGTTCGTGGCGGGCACAGTGCTGAGCGGTTTTATCATCCAGGATAGCACACTGAAACTCGGACGTCGCTACGGCGTTGCCCTGCTTTTAGAGTCGATCCTATTTTGCATCGCCGTTCCGTTACTCAACAGCGATAACATCATCGGAATCTATGCTGCATCCTGCGCCTGTGGTCTGCAAAATGCAATGATGAGCACCTACAGCGGGGCCGTGATTCGCACGACCCACATTTCTGGCATGTTCACCGACCTCGGCATTTTTCTCGGCCACACGCTGCGCGGTCTCCCCGTGGATTCACGTCGTCTGCGATTGTGCTTTCTCGTCATCTCCGGCTTTCTCGTCGGCGGCATCGTGGGCGCTATTGCCTTCCATCGTCTTAGTTACTCGGCTCTTTTCATCCCAGCTGGTCTCACCGCTATCACCTCGATTGCTTATGGCACGTACCTTCTCCGCAATCGCCGCAATGCCTAACAGGACGAATCATCCAACGGCGAGTAACGCTTTTATTTGGATTCGATCTTCCCTTTCGCAGAGGATGAACTAGACATTCGAAATCATACCACCATCGCTTCAATCGGCCCGATTCCCTAACAGGCATTGGGCTTTTTTTATGCGGAGAGCTCAAAGCACCTATTTCTTTGCAGGAAAAGTCAGATGATAGATTAGTGTCAGAACGCATACTAACAGCGGAAACAAGGTCACTCCAGAGATGGCGCCAATGATTAGATTCTGATTCACCTTTGGGGAAACAGGATATTGCGAGATTTGTGGTTCTTCGTGAAGGATCACGCTATGTTTTGCTTGTGTTAGATTTATTTTTACTGCCGCGATACGCTCCTTCAGCTTATCCATAGCTTGATTCACTTCTTCAAGTTCTTGCTTTGCGGACTGAACTGCTGCTTGATTCGCGCTAGGTTCAAGACCATTTTCACTAACTTCTCCGCTTACTTTTTGCGCTAACGAATCTTGGTAAGTCTTCACTAACTCGATCATTTTCGCATACTGCTCAGAAACAATAAGCTGTTGCTTTTGGTAGCGAGGATCATCTGCTTTTACGCCTTGATTCGCAAGAGCCTCTAACTCTTGCCCTACTTTTAAATAGGCGGTATTAGCTGTTTTGACGATATTGTCTTCTTTGATGATTTGTGTCGCAATTAACAAACGTTCATCGTCGTTTTTCGCATTTGTTAGAGAATCCAAATAGACCTTAGCAGCAACTTTTTCCACATCTGTCGTCTGCGGTCTCAGCACTGGCATACTTTTCAATTCATCAAGCTTTTTTCTTTTTTCCTCAACAAGAGTGGATTGATCCATCAATGCCTTTTCCATGTCATTCAATTTAGATACGGCTGATTCGTTTTCTAGGTTTGCTCTGCGCTCTTGGTATGCTTGATAGACTGCTTTTACGATATCGCGAGCATCTTCACGGCTCGGTTTTCTCGTTGTAATGCTAATAAGGTCCGTACCTCTGATATTGGTAACGTACACGGATGCATGCAGCAAATTTACAACTTCATCAACAGGCAGCCCCCATCGTTCTGTTAGGTCAAGTTTTTGTACTGCCATTTTTAGAGTAACTTTAGAACGTATCACTTCAAACTCAGTAGGAAAAAATGAAGCCATATTAGTATCATTTGCACTAGGCTTCACCTGAATCACCGCCGTGCTTTCAAACAGCCTAGGCATCACATAGGTAACCACCCCGCTAAAGAGAAAACACAGCAATAGCCCGACTGGGAATGATGCGAGTAAGAGGACGCGAAAGCGCGAAAAATAACCTTTTTTCGTAGGTGGAAGTATCGCGTTAGATGTAGGAATACTCATGAACAGAGTGTGGCAAGGCAAAAAATGAGGTCAAGAAAATTGCTCGATGCTGGGCGGTTTAAAAAATGATTTTTTTGCACAGTCATCCCACAGCCTGAGCAAGAAGCTGCGTAAGACTTGAACTACCAAGGCTTAGGTTTCGTTTTGGAAGAATGGCGATTGCGAGTTTTTTTCTCTGATCTGGGTTTATTCTGATTTTACGTGCCGATGCTGTCCCA
>CAIRGO010000079.1 GCA_903878115.1 Akkermansiaceae bacterium
CGAAAGAGGAAGCAGCAATCAAAAAAGCACTCGAAAAAGCCCACCAAGAGATGGCTCAAGCTGGGGAGAGAGATAAAGAAAAATATGAAAAGCAATTAGCTGAACTTAATCTTCGTCTCACAGAAGCAGAAACGAGAAGCCAACGCGCTGTTTCAATGGCTCAGCAAACACGTTCAGGGAATGTTTACATCATTTCCAACGCCGGCTCATTTGGTCCTGACGTCATCAAGATTGGGATGACTCGACGGTTAGAGCCGATGGATCGCGTGAAGGAACTCGGAGACGCCTCAGTGCCCTTTGAATTTGACGTGCACGCGATGATCCGGAGTGACGACGCACCAACTCTCGAACGAGAGCTACATCAAAAATTCGATAATTTCAGAGTCAACAAGGTCAACTACCGTAAGGAATTCTTCCGTCTTCCTCTGAAGGAATTGCGTGATTTCGCAGCTGAGAGAAAATTAGAAGCAACATTTACTATGATAGCTGAAGCGCGAGAGTATCGTGAAACGCAAGCTTTAGAGCACATGTCAACTCAGGAACGATCTAAATACATAAAACCAGAGGAGCCAATTGAAGTCGAAGATGAATAATAAAGACTTCCGCATACTCTTATTTCTCAAAACGGCAATTAACATTCTACATAATGTTAAGCTAATCATTCCAATACCCTCCTCGATGCTGATATCGCATATGTGCAAAGTGAGGATAGCTTTAAAGCAGTGATTGCTTCCTCGCTCACTTCGGATTCTTTCCTGTGCCGAAAATAAACGAACTGTAAAATTTTGAATAACTCACACGAAGTCACGAAAGGAAGAAAAAGAAGAAGGGTGAAGTTTGATATTGGGTTGGTGTGATATTTGAGGTATTAGGGGAATGATGAATGACTCAGCAGATCACAATATAGAGAGGAAAGATAAAGAGCAGATTGCAGCGATTCTTGTGGATTGTGCGTTTCAGTTGCATCGTGATTTAGGGCCAGGATTGTTGGAAGCCCTCATTACGTGAGCCAATTGCAAAATGTTTTTGCATCCTTGTGTAGTGTTTTTCGTCACTTCATTGCTAAGTTTTGTTTGTCCGTTCAGTGCTAAACGAGTTGTGATGAATTTTTTATCTCTCTTTTAGCTTTTGATAGAACATATATGAATTGTCATCTGACGTGATCACCTTACAATGCCATTTTCATTCACTGCAAACGAATCACTCCTCTGCTGAAATATTCCAAGTCGCAAACTGTTAGACTGTATCCCAATCAATTTCATGAAACGATCATCCACCCTATTACTCAGCCTTTTCCTGATCAATTCCCAACTCCATGTCGAAGCCCAAACGGATAACGACTATTACAACGCCGTAGAATTCAAATACCAGACCCGCCCGAATCCGACTCGCGAGAGGTTTTTTGGGGTCATCGGCACCACCGGGATCAAGGCACGGGTCTATCCGGGCGTGGTAATCAAAGTGGAGGAAATGATGCCCAGCTCTCCGTGCGAGGGGAAATTTGCCAAGGGCGAAATTCTAACGGCCATCAATGGAACGACTTTGAAAGGGCTCGACCCGTTCGTCGCGATGGGCAACGCCCTCACCAAGGCCGAGGCCACCGACGGGAGAATGGTTTTCGATGTGACCTCCGCCGACGGCAAGACCCAGCGCAAGGAAACTGTCACGATTCCCGTGCTTGGTGCGTACAGCAAGACCTGGCCGCTGAATTGCCCGAAATCAAAACGCATCATCGACGAGGCTGCCGCCTTTTATTCCGATCCGAAGCAATTCAATCAGGGCGGCATTCCTGGTGCCCTCGCCTGTCTCTTCCTTCTTTCCACCGGCGATGACAAATATCTGCCGTCAGTAAAAGCCTACTTTGATGCTTTTCCTAAGGATGTAAAAGCCATCGGTGATCACACCTGGAACAATGGCTACAACGGGATCGCCTGCGGTGAATACTACCTGCGCACTGGCGATAAATCAGTGTTACCCATTATACAGTTTTACTGCGACGACGCGAAGGCCCGCCAGAAATTCGGCTGCGGGTGGACGCATTGGAGCAATGATGTCAGTCCCTACTATGTGGCGGGTGGATTGGTTCACGCGGCTGGAGTTCAGCTACTTACGACGATGCTGCTCGGCAAGGAATGCGGTGTGAATGTCGATGAGCAGACCTTGCTTGGAGCGCTCCAACACTTCTACCGCTTTGTCGGCCACGGCACGGTCCCCTATGGTGATCACCGTGGTGAAGGCGGCCTCGGTTCCAACGGTAAGGACGGCATGCTGGCCGCCGCTATGCAGATCGCCGCAGGTGCCAGCGGAGATACCACCATCTATAAGAAAGCTAGCCAATATCTTGCGCTGTCTACGATCGAAAGCTACCAGTCGATGATATGCGGTCATGGCGACGAGGGGCGCGGTGACGGTATCTGGCGCGGTATCACCACCTCCTATCTTATGGATACAAAGCCCGCCCTTTTTCGTCAGTCGATGGACCGTCTCACCTGGTGGCACGATCTGAGCCGCGAACCGGGCGGCAGCATCGGTATCGCGACGCTGGACTTCTCCGGTGGCGCAGTCGGCTCATCAGGTCCCGGCATGGGGCTGTCTTACACCGCACCGTTGCGCAAGCTGCGCATCACTGGCGCGCCGCGCACGAAGTTCTCCCAGAAATTTACCCTGCCTGAAACCCTGTGGGGTACCAAGGCCGACCTGGCATTCCTCTCCCTCGAACACAACCCTAAATACCTGAAATACGGCGCAGAGGATCCCGCGCATATTCCCTATTATGCTTTGGGCGGCCAGTATCACCAACCGGAGAAGGATCTCAAAACCCTGCCTCGTGAAGTGTTTCTCAAGAACATCTCTCAACGGAACGACATGTTCCGCACTCAGGCGGGCAAGGCTCTCCGGGCAGTTGAAGCCTTTGATGAGCTCGAAAAACTCCTGCAAGACCCCGACCCGCGCGCTCGCCGCGCCGCACTGGACGGCATGATCGATTATAACTACTGGTTTGGCATCGGAGATAAACCGATCCCCGCCGAAAAGTTCACTCCCGCGATGGTGAAAAGCATCACGAAAATGCTTTCCGACCCCGAGGAGGCGTGGTGGGTGGTTGACGGTGCGCTGTTCGCACTCAAGTTCGCTCCGGCCAAGGACATCCAGCAGAACTACAAGCTCATCGAGCCATGGACCAAGCACTCGGACTGGTGGCTGCGCGAGGCGGCCTTCATGGCGCTTTCAGGACTTCAAAAAGACGACGCCCTATACATTAAAATCCTTCCCACACTGCTGAAAATGGCGACCAGCGAATACCACACCATGCCCCGCGAGCGGATGATGAATCACCTCAACTCCGTCCTTCAGGCCAAGAAACCGGGAAGCGACGCGGGCAAACTCATCGTTGCAGGACTAAAGACAGCCGTGACCACGAGCGAGATGAAGAGCGGTGTTCGTTCTCGCGAGGGTGCCTTCAACGTATTGGAATCTGTTAGAATTTGCCTAGAATCGAGTCCAGAAAATGCCGCAGCGCTCGCGATGCTTCTACAAACGCGTTTCGACGGCCTTGATACGAACGATATGATCCGACTCGTGGCGGCTCCAGGCGCATATCCCTCTGGGCAGCCTACAGGGTTTTTTAGCATAATGAAAAAACTGGAGCCAAAGCAACAAGACGAACTCAAGACGATCCTTTACGACATCTACCGCCCCGAACTCCTCAAACGATATCGGGTCAAGCATAGTGCAGAATTGTTGAATACCCTTATCGACCTCGTAAAACTTAAGAATCCCGCGGCAGGATGGAAGTTCATCGGCAAATTACCACCGTCCGAGCGTGTCTGGCGATTCAAGTCCTTCGATCCCATCGTGGAAAAAGACCAACTTGTCATCCACGAGAGGAGACGCATGCGTGACATTCAATTGACGGATGATTTGAAAGACTGGTTCAAGCCTGAATATGACGACAGTAAGTGGAATTCTGGACGCGCGCCCGTAGGCACCGCTCTCTACAATGGAAATGCTCCCAAGTTTGCGAATCAATCCGACTGGGGCAAAGGGGAATTCATCGTCATGCGCAACAGCTTCGAGTTGGATGCCGTTGACTTCGATTTCTACCGATTGAGTATCCTGACCGTTCAAGGCTTCAAGTTTTACCTGAATGGTCAATCAATCGCGGATTACGGGTGGTGGTTTGATGGTCAATTCTACTCACCTTGGGAGATTGACGTCACCCGACACTTGAAAAAAGGCACCAATGTTTTGGCGATCTACGGAAATGCAGAATATGATCAGAAAACGAAAGAACTGTTCGGCCAGATGGATTGTTTTATCGAGGGTCTAAAAATCTCCGATTTGGAGTGAAAGTCACCCTTATCGGTTCGCGTAATCAAAATAACAAGCAGCCCTTGAGTGCATTTCCCCAAAAGAAAATTTCTAGTAATAATATTCCTCATCAATCTGAGGGCATTCGAGGCATTTTCGGCACCGCAGTTTGTGGCACGATGGCTGTTGTTTGTCTCCTCAGTTCGATTTGCAGCGCGGCACCGCCCACCGATCCTCAGGAACGCTTCGAGCACTATTGCTTTAATTGCCACGACGAAGATGAGAAAAAGGGCGATTTAGACTTAAGCGCTGTTCTCGATAAGACGGATTTTGATGGCAATTGGGTCTTTGAAAATTTGATCAATGGAAAGATGCCGCCGTCTAACAAAAAGCAGCCAACTGCTGCCGAGCGGGAGAAGATGCTCGCATGGCTGGCCTCACGGCAACCGGCACATCCCGCTCGTGATTTCCGTCGGATCAGTCGCCATGAGTTCGTCACTTCCGTCAACGATCTGTTAGGGTCTGATATTGATTTGGTCGCGGAGATTCCCGAGGATCGAGGCACCTATGACTTTGATACGGATCGGCGCATTCAATTGACCAGTGAGCAGCTCTCCGCCGCCTTCACTGTGGCGGATGAGATGCTCGATTTTGCTTTCCCTGTGGAGCAAATTGAGCCGGAAGGTGTCTGGCAGACGAGCGCCATCAAGGAGAGCCACGAAACTTACCGCATCTATGCCCGCAAACACGAGGAAGGCATGCTGTTCTCGTGGACCCGTGCAAACAATGGAGTCTTCTACTCATTTTTTTACGACAATTTCGAGCCGAAAGTAAAAGGGTGGTATGATCTGACATTCGACGCTGCCAAAATGGGTGATTTTGCTGAAGATATCAGTATCATGGTCTTTGCGGGAAAACATTTCATCGCAGATGACCGGCCACAGCCACAACGGCTTCTTGACGTCATTTCCCTCGGTAACAGTACGTTGCAGCCTCATCAACTCAGAGTGTTTCTCAATCCTGGCGAAAACGTGTCAGTCCACTGTTATTCCCCGCACACGTGGCGCCAAGCCGAAGGCAACCAAGGAGCCTGCATCAAGCAACTCACCGTGCGCGGCCCTGTTTACGAAACATGGCCTCCGAAATCGTATTCGACCAATTTCCCCGGTCTGACTGTAACGGCTCCTGCCCGATCAGCCTCTTCAAAGATAGATGCGATTACCGTTTCCGGCGGCGAGACCGAACTACGTCAGGTGATCAAACGCTTCGCGGAACGCGCATTCGTAAGCACCCTGAGCGATGCTGAGGTAGCCCCCTATGTGCAGGTGAGCCTTGATCAATTCCGCGCAAAAAGTGATTTTGTTGCCGCCGCCAAAATCGGTATGAAGGCGGTGATCAGCTCACCTCGCTTTTATTTGGCACCCAACGCCGATGCCAACCCATCCCAGACACGCGCGGCCACATTATCCCGGACATTATGGTTATCTGTTCCAGATTCCCGCTTGGTTGAACTGGCCGCAGCCGATAAACTGACGGGTCCGCTGCTGCGGCAGGAAATCGAACGCATGCTGGCGGATCCGAAGAGCGAGCGAATGATCCACTCTTTCTGCGGACAATGGCTGAATCTGCGCAACCTTGATAAAATCTCACCCTCCCTCAAATTATACCCGCTATACGATGTGTTGCTCGCTCACTACCTGCCGATCGAGACGGAGACCTATTTCGCCCACTTGATTGAAGCGAATTTGCCGATCAGCCATCTGATCCAGTCAGACTTCACCTTTCTCAACCAACGCTTGGCCCAGCATTATGGCATCGAAGGCATCATCGGCGAGCAGATGCGGAAGGTCGCACTCCCGGCGGGTTCACCGCGAGGTGGCCTGCTGACCATGGCGAGTGTTCTGAAAGTCACCGCCGATGGCTTTCAAACATCTCCCATCCTCCGTGGAGCATGGGTTTCCAAGAACATCGTCGGCGTGCCGCTTTCGCCACCGCCACCCAATGCTGGAACGATCGAAGCGGATCACGCGGCCGCGAAAACGCTCAAGGAACAGATTGAGGCGCACAAGAAAAGCGCGTCATGCTTTGCCTGCCACAAGAGCATTGATCCCTACGGATTCGCACTCGAAAGCTTTGATGCCGTCGGGCAGTGGCGCACGCGCTACGCCACGGAAACGCCGCACGCGAGCACCTTCTTGTATAGTCCCACCGGCTTTTCCAAGCCTGCGGGTGAAGTGGATCCGTCCGCAAAAATCAACGGCACCGAGTTCAGCGACATCAATGGCCTCAAGAAGTATCTTTTGGCCGACCACCACGGCCTCGCCTATAATCTGGCCAAGAAATATTTCGAGTATTCCACCGGCAAGAAGCCAGACCTGCAACAACGGCTCGACCTGTATTCTATGATTCCATCGAAAGCCGAAGACTGCCGTCTGCGCGAACTTCTGATCAATGTGCTGATCTATTCCTTGAGTGGTAAGAAGCCGTAAACCACATGCCGCATACTAAATCTAAAAACATAAATCATAGCCATGTTCAGACGAAGAGACTTCCTTAAAGCCGGTGCGGCGCTGCCGCTGGCGATTCATTCATTGGGCCTACACGCCGCAGAAAAACCGAAAACCCCGCCCAAGCGGATCATCTTCATCTGCAACTCACTCGGATTTTATGAGCCCTATTTTTTTCCAAAAACACGGGGTGACTTGTCCTCCAGTAGCTATCTCCAAGATCTGAAAGTGAAGAACAAGGCGACGGTCTTCCAGAACCTTTATCACCCCGGCATGGAAACCAGCAACCATGATTCCGAAAAGTCGTTTCTGACTGGAGCACCGCAACCGGAGTCGGCGGCTTTCGTCAACAGCATCTCACTGGATCAGATATTGGCACAAAAGATGGGCGGTGATACGCGATTCTCTTCCCTTGCCATGAGTATCTATGATCGCGGCTGGGGCTGCTCGTGGAATTCCCGCGGGACTGCCATCCCACCCATGCACGATGAAGTCAAGATCTTCAACATGCTCTTTGGTGAAGAGGATTTGGCGGCAAAAAAGAAGCAAATTGCCAACGATAGGGAAGTCATTGCCTGCCTCCACCGGGACATCAAGGCGCTCAAAGCCGGCAAGGCCAATCATGCCCAGTTGGATTCATACGGGAATGTCATTCGGGAATTGGAAGCAAAAATCAAACATGAGGAATTCTGGCTGAATGCCAACAAGCCGAAGGTTACTAACACCCTCAGTGAAGATAAGGAATTCGAGTTCTCCACCAAGGTGAAAAACCTTTTGGAATTGGCAAAGCTCGCCCTCCGGACGGATTCCACCCGTGTCATCACTTTTTCCATGGATTGGATCTACGGTGCCATCAAAGTGCCCGGTGTGACGGGCGGCTGGCACACGCTTTCCCATCACGGAGGCAACCCTCACATGCTCGATCAATTGAGTCGTGTTGAAAGGGATATCATGACTCATCTGAACCAGTTCCTATACGACCTCGATCAGATTGACGAAGGCAACGGCACCCTGCTGGACAGCACCACCGTTGTCATCGGGAGCAACTTTGGCGATGCCTCGAATCACACTTGCAACAATTTGCCCACCCTTGTCGCCGGCGGCGGCTATCGCCACCAAACCCAGACGGTTCTCGAAAAGCCGATTCCTCTCTGTAACCTCTACCTCGAGCTGTTGCACAAGTTCAACATCGATGCCGGACAATTCGGCAGCGGGAAGCAGGATTTGCAACTGCTCAATGGCTGAAAGCGCCGTATCAGGATTCCAGCTTTTTGGTTGACCTTTGAAATCACCATTCCCATCACCAGCAATATAATCCACCTCAACAAACTATAAACAACTATGAAATCAAAAGTCATTCTAACAGCATTGCTACTGTAAGCCCTCTCGCCGATCTGCTTTGCCAAGCGACTGAAAGTCTTGATCCTCGTTGCATCACTGCTTTCGTTATCCCCAACAGAGGCAGCCGCGCAATACCAGGGTTGGCAGCACTCGGGATCGATGTTCATCCTCACCACACCCGAAGGCGACGGCCCCGCACCGGCGGATAAACCCTCGCCCCAACGCAAAAAAAACAAACGCACCAAACGCGAAGCCACCCTGCCTGCCGACATAGCAACAGAAGAAACCATCCTCATTCCAGATGAAGTAAAAGCCCAC
>CAIRGO010000080.1 GCA_903878115.1 Akkermansiaceae bacterium
GGACTAACAGTTTATTTAGTTCAGTGACGGATAATATCTAACTAGGAAAAAATAACAATATTTTTCCTAGGGGATTTGTCATGTCTTCTCCATCAACATTTTGCGAATGCCGTTTTGAATGATTGAAAGACAATACCGTCAAAGAATTTAACGGTTATTCCTACTCTCAGATTGCTGGCTTGAGCGCATTTACATCCCACAATGGCCGTCCTAGTTCATGATTGACTTCATTGAACTCGGCGATTTCAGCGGCAGTGAAAAGGAGTCCGCCATTGGCATCAGATTGCTTGCGGGCATTGGCCTCTAACTGACCAGGAAGCATGGCATTGTCATTGCCATGACCAAGAATGTCGTGAATGACGGCGCTGAGATTCTCGAGTTGGGTGCGGCCATTGGCGAAATTTTTTCCAGATAGGGCATCAGGATGGATCACTTGGAAGTAAAATGCGGAAGTGGATTTCTCACCAGTCGATGGCACGGCGCGACCGCGATGCGTGGGCAGTGAACCGCCGATCAGTGCGCCCATGAGCTCGTTGATCAACGATAGTCCGTAGCCTTTGTGTGCACCGAAAGGTAAAAGGGATGCCACGGCATGAGGATCGGTGGTGGGGTTGCCGTCTTTATCAACTGCTGCTCCGGGAGGCAGTTGTTTGCCCTCGCGCTTGAGCGCTTGCACGCGACCCATGGCAACGGTGGAAGTGGCCCAGTCGATGACTAACGGAAAACCAGAAGCTGCCATGGTAGGAATGCCCCATGAGTGCGGATTAGTGCCGAGGGTGGGAAATTTCCCGCCGAAAGGAACCACTTCTGCGAGGGTGGATGTGCAATTTGTGTAGGCAATGTAGCCGCGTTCTGCCGCAGCCATGACGTAACCGCCGCCCCACAGGTAGTGGAAAGCGTTGTCGATGGAAATCTGTGCAATGCCGTATTGATCAGCGAGTTCGATGGCGCGATCAATGGCGCGATAGGCCACGCTCTGGCCTAATTTTTTATGGGCATTCCATGCTTCTGATGCGGGAAAGCGCGAGGGAAGAACTTCGATTTCTGCCCCTGGCACACAGCCACCGGTAGCAGAGCCGAATAGGTGATCGAGGTGCAATGCCTTAAGTGCATGGTGCGTGCGGATGCCATGACGAGCAGCCTCGGCAGCAAGCCGCGCGCCTTCGGCGGCTTCATCGGCGGCGTATCCGCGAGAAATATAAGCTGCACTGACAAGATCGTCGTGCTGTTGGCGTGGAATGATGAGGAATTCAGACATGATGTGGAGTTAGTGAAAAGTGATGGAGTATTTGTGACAAAAGATCGGCAGGTGGGGAAGAAATATCGAGTAAAAACGCATCAGTCGGTTGCTGTAATGTGCTTAGTTGACTATCCAACAAAGAACTGGGCATGAAATGACTTTCACGAGATGACATCCGTGCCGCCAGAAGTGCTGGGTCGCCGTGAAGAAAAATGATCTGCAAATCGGGACAGCCGAGTTGCAATGTTTTCCGATAGGTTTCTTTCAATGCAGAGCAGGCTAACACAAATGATGTGTTCATTAGTGACTGCATTTTTTCTGTGAGAGAATTCAGCCATGGGGCGCGATCCTCATCGGATAGGGGAATGCCTTGTTGCATTTTTTCGCGATTGGCGATGGGGTGGAAGTCATCGGCATCGAGAAACGTCGCGCCGATGGCATCAGCTAGCATGCTGCCGATGGTTGATTTTCCTGATCCACACACGCCCATCATGAGAAAATGATTTGGTTTCATTGGGCTGCCCAATCGAGCTCAGCGAGAATGGTTTCTAGTTTTTTGCCGTAAGTCACATAAGAATCATAGCATTGCTGCCAATCGATCTGTGATTGATCCTTTACGTGAAAAACGGTGGCGACGTGTGGCTCGATGGCGATCAAGCCATCGTAGCCGCTTGCTTTGGCATCGGTTAGAATCTCGCGCACCTGCGCCACGCCATCGCCTGGCCAAGTATAGTTTGGTTCCACATCAACTGAGATGGGATTTTCACAATCTTTGATGTGAATGTGCACGACATGCTGTTTCACTTGTTTCCAAAAATCTAACGCATTTTGCCATGGGAAAGGTTCTGTTGCTGAACGATCTAACTGAAACACAGGATTGCCGGTATCGAACACTAACTTCAATCCGGGCACTTCATCTAACAAGCGCAAGGTGTGCTGTGCAGAAAATCCACCCCAGTTCATGCAATTCTCGTGAGCAGCGACGATGCCTGCATCGGCAAAGCGTTGGACGATTTCACGCAGTCGGCGAAAGCGTTCTTGTTCATGCTGATCTTCGCCCCACGGCTCTTGTGCATAGGACATAATCCGCACAAGTTTGGTGCCAAGCCGTTGCATGCGCGGGATGGCGCGATCGATTTCTGCAAGAGTCAGCGCAAAATCACTAGCAATTTTTTTCGACCAACTGCCGATCAGCGAGCCGAATTCAGGAATGCAAATGCCTTCGCTTTCTAGCGTCGCGACGATTGCCTCAAAGCTCTCCTCCGTGTGATCATGAAGATTTACTCCATCGATGCCGCGTGCAGAAATGTTCGTCCATCCGAGTTCTTTCGTTGCGCGTATTTGCGCATCGAGTGAGCGGCCTGCTTCATCAGAAAATCCAGTGAGTTGCATGTGATAAATAGTAAAATGTTAGAGAGTAATACGAATGCCTCCTTCACGGGCGGAACGATAGACAGCGTTGATCACAGCCACCGCCTTGCGCGCTTCGCTAGCATCCACGGCACAAGGTCGGTTTTCAGCGATCGCTTGCACCACTTCTTCAAAATTACGACGATGACCTTCAAAATTAATCGCGTTAGGATCATTCGCACCGAGGCCTTTTGCAGATCCTTGCATCAGCGTTTGCTGGATCACTGCGTCTTCTTCTTGCGCTGTGGCGAAATCCCACACCTTAAATGATTCATCCGCGAGAAAAACACTGCCCGCCGTTCCGCAGACCTGCACTTCTGCAGGATGTCCCGTAGACGACCAACAACAAGTGGTTGCCTCTAATACCCCGCGAGCACCATTGGCAAATTCTAACAAAGCTACGCAAGAGTCTTCTACCTCGATGCGCTCATGCGCTAACAGTGCGGTGGATGCTGTCACTGCAATTACCGGACCAGCTACGTGTAGCAATTGATCGACTGTGTGCACTCCTTGATTCATCAGAGCTCCGCCGCCATCCAGCGCCCAAGTGCCACGCCATGCGCCCGAGTCATAATATTCCTGAGTGCGCCACCATTTCACATAGGCGGATGCTGAGGTGATTTTGCCAAAGCGCCCTTGTGTGCTGGCAAGGCGAAATGCCTCTACCGCAGGCTGAAAACGTCGATTCAATACCGCAGAAAGAGTTTTTCCCGCAGTGGTAGCAGCAGCGATCATTTCATCAATGCGTTCCGTTGTTACTTCTAACGGTTTTTCGCAAATGACGTGTTTGCCTGCTTGCAACGCAGCAATCGCAGGATCACGATGCGCGCCCGATGGAGTACCGATCGTGACGATTTCCAATTCAGGATCGGCGAGAAATTCCTCCAACTTGGAGTAGGCCTTGCAGCCATATTCCTTGGCGATTTTTTCCGCACTTTCTGCGCGCAAATCAAATACCGAATGTAAGGTTCCACCCTGCATTGCACCAATTGCCCGAGCATGAAAATGCCCAATCATCCCTGCTCCAATAATACCAAACTTCATTGCTCGGCTAGTATGCACAAATTTGCGAATCAGGTCAAAGAATTCGTATGACAAATTTTACGATATCCACCGATAATTCGATGTATCAGCAACTCAATCGAATATTGCATGCAGAAAAAATCAGCTGGCGGAGCGATGAGGCGGTTGGTTAATGGTTCTTTTCTCTCTGTGCTCATTAGTAAGCGTCCTATGAAGCGCCTCTAGTCATAAACGTCATAAGTTGTAACCTACGACGCTTATGACTGCGACGAATGAACAATCAAGTGCCGAGGTGCTGTCCACTGTTAGCGGAGTCCTACTCAAGGCAGATGTGCTTGGACGGGTAACACTAGGCCGCGAGCAGCGCGAAGCCATGCTCGATGCCTTTGAGGCCAGTGGCATGTCCGGGCAAGCCTTTGCGCTCCAACACGGAATCAAAATCCAAACCTTCGCCTCGTGGATTCAAAAGCGCCGGCATGCTCGTGGTGATTATCAAAATGAAGCCGTGTGCCGCAAGTTACGAATGCGCAAAGACGCAACTTCCACTCTTCCGCAAAAAACAACGTTGCCACGCGCCGCCCTGAACTTGATCGAAGTCGATCTACGCAAAGAACCCGAAGCCAGCCCAGCCCTCGAAGTCCTCCTGCCAGGAGGAGCCATCGTGCGCATCAGCCACGAAAGCCAAATCAGCCTGCTCCAACTCCTCCTACGCCAACTCCCATGCTAAGCTTCACCTCACACATCAAAGTTTGGGTCTGCCTCGACCCCTGCGACATGCGCAAATCCTTCAACGGACTGTGGCAAGTGGCAGAAGAAAAACTCAAAATCGACCCCAAACGCGGAGCCCTCTTCGTCTTTACCAATCGCGAGCGCAACCGCCTCAAAATCCTCTACTGGGATGGCAGCGGCGTATGGGTGCTAGCCAAACGCCTCGAAAAAGGCCGTTTCAGTTGGCCCAAATCCGTAGATACAGACACCAACAAAATCTCCCTTAACCCCAAAGCCCTCGCCATGCTCATGGACGGCATCGACATGCGCGATGGCTGTCGCCTGCCATGGTATGATACCGATTGAAAAAAATACGACTTCCATAGTAATTGGCACGCACATTGCTTAATCGCTTACACCCAAAATGAGCATTCCCGAGCACATCACCCAAGAGCTACAAAGACTCCGCGAAGAGAACGCCCGCCTTGCCGAAAACAACATCCGCTTGAGTGCCGAAAATGAACTCCTGCGCCAGAAAGTCGACCTTCTCATCCGCAAAATCTTTGGCGCTAGCTCCGAAAAAATCGACATCGATCAACTTCTACTCTTCGACTCCCAAGAAACAAAAAAGCCCGAAGGCGACGGCCCCGCACCGGCGGATAAACCCTCGCCCCAACGCAAAAAAAACAAACGCACCAAACGCGAAGCCACCCTGCCTGCCGACATAGCAACAGAAGAAACCATCCTCATTCCAGATGAAGTAAAAGCCCAC
>CAIRGO010000081.1 GCA_903878115.1 Akkermansiaceae bacterium
GCAAAGCCAAAGATCATACAGAAAATATCTTCACGTATATCAGGCTGGCTACAGATCGCGACTGAAGAAAAAATATGGAGATGCCGCACCTGGCCGAAAAGCCATAGCCGAAAAGCCATAGCCGAAAAGCCATAGCCGAAAAGCCATAGCCGAAAAGCCATGGTCAACGGGAGTTCTCCACAGCATCCTTCAACGGGCGTTTTATCACGTAGTCTTCCGAGACCTTGTGACCTCCTTCAGTAACGGTGCGCTTCGTCAGGCAGCCAGAGAATGGGAAAACAAGTACAGCGGCGAGGAGGTATTTCATAGCGATGCGAAACATGCAAAATACTGTGGCAATTTCTCACCGCATGTAAAGACTGTCCTCGGATAACTAGGCACTTAATCACCCGCAACCCTTGCATATCTTTCCCTATCAGGTAAACTAGTCCATGCATACTTCTTGAGATAAAACAACATCTTTTGCTCGGCTTTTTCTCACGAATCAGTGATCCTTTCCACTTGTCCGCGTGGGGAAATGGGTGCATGGTGTGGTCGCTCACTTGTGCCTTGTGGCGCGGTGGGTGGTTTTTTTAAACGTTTTCATACAGTTATATTTTTTGCTATGTCATCCACTGCGGAGCTTCATTCTCTTTTGCGTCTCTTGGATGATGAGACGCCTCAAGTGAGGCAGAAAGTTTGTGATAAACTTCGTGAATACGGCGGTGATGTGAGTGAGGCATTAGCGGAGTATCCACATCCGCTCACCGACTTTGAAATCGGACTGTTGTCTGAGTTGCTCAAGCCATCGCGTCGGGACACCTTGTTGCGCGAGTGGGAGGTGCCTTTTCACGGATGGCGCGCGATGGATGACGACTGGGATATGTTAGAGGCGTGCCTGCGTTTGGTTTCTGATTTCTTGCACGATGGGGTCACATTGCGTCCGCCGTTGCCCGATTTTTTGGATATTCTTGCTGAAGAAGCTGCGCCAATGGCGGAGCAAGCAGGCATTGATGGGCTGCGCATCTATTTATTTGAAAGCGGACGTTTCCGTGGCAATCATGAAAACCATAATGACCCGAACAATTGTGATTTGGCGTGGTCGATCGAGAACAATACCTCCAACCCGATCGGGCTGGCGACAATTTTTTTGTTAGTAGCAAAACGGCTTGATCTGGAAGTCGAGGGGATCAATTTTCCTGGGCATTTCCTTTGTCGGATTGAGAATGGTGGTCAGCAATTATTGTGCGATTGTTACAATGGTGGCAGATTGCATGATTTGAATGAAATTTTGAGCAGAAAAGATGTGATCGAGGGCGCGATCACTAGTGCGCTGACATCTTCCGCCACCCCTGGTGAAATTCTGATTCGCACCCTGCGCAATCTGGAGATTAGCCTGCATCGCAGCGACGAACCAGAAGACGCCGCATTGATCCGACAGTTGGTTGAATCATTGAAGCCGTGAGCGCGTCTCGAGTCACGGCGATCAAAATCGGACAACGCTTGTCATGCACATACAAGCTTTTTCAATCACTGGAATGATGATCAATATTTGCCATTTCCCCCATTGACAGCAATGCTAGCAATGCATACAGTGCAGGCATGAGCACAACCCTGACCATTCGTAATTTGGATGAAGCGGTAAAACAAAAACTGCGACTGCGGGCCGCCATGCATCAATGTTCCATGGAGGCAGAAGCGCGGGCGATTCTTGCGACTTGCCTCGCAGAAGACCCTCCGACCGAGAAGGAACTAGAAACGGCCAGAGCGGAAAGACGCAAGCGAATCGAATCGGTGTTAGGGATTTGGAAAGATCGTTACGATGAGAAATCGACCGATGAAATGATCAGAGAACTCCGTGGCGATGATTGATGACGCATTGGCACTTGTGGATAGTAATGTGATCATCGACATCATTCAGCGTGATGAGCAATGGTTCGAGTGGTCTGTTGATGCATTGAGTCGTCACAAAAATGTGAGCATTAATCCGATCATCTACGCGGAACTTTGTTATCAGAAAACATCTGCGGAAGAAGTGGATCATCTACTAGATGTGCTCTGTCTCGGCTATAATGAATTACCACGAGAGGCACTTTACATTGCATCGCAAGCTTTCCGCGAGTATCGGAAAAAAGGCGGCAGTAAAACCGCGCCGCTGGCGGATTTTTTTATCGGCGCACACGCGGCTGTCATCGGTGCCCCGATCATCACGCGGGACGTGGTTCGCTATCGACACTATTTTCCTAGCGTTGTATTGATCTCACCTTGAACGATTTTGTTAGATTTCCCTCACGGCGGCTCATCGACTTTCGTATCGCCCTTGCCAAACCACTCGGGGTGATTGTTATAGACATACCCTAACAATAAGAAAATGCATCCGGTGCTCATGAAGCTAACGATGCGCATCAGCGTTCCTAGTTGCCAAACACTAACTAAAATGCGACCCAGGCAGCACAGCAACAGCACTAACATCATCGCTCTCATGACTGGTTCTTTTAGCAAAAATCCTAGCCAGAAAAAACAGGCTGCTAACACTGCCCATGTAATTGTTAGGGCGGGACCACTGCCATCAACAGAGACCCAAATGCTGACTTTTATGCTCACGACTATGCTCATCAGAATGCAGATGATCTTCGTCAATAGCGTCGATGGTCTTTGCAAAATGCGATGATGATAGCCGATCCCCGCATAAAAAATCACTGGCACGGCATAAAAAATCAACTCGCGCGAGGGATCCTCGAGGGAAAATTTCGCAAACGATAATACGGCGCAGGTAATCGTTAGAAGCGCCCATGCATGATCACGTTTTAGTGGCGTGAGCAAGATCAGGCATGTCAGCAATACCCAGCCAATACTGGCATAGGCGAAATGTTGCTGCATTTGCAAAATGAGAATCAGTGCCCCCGTGAATAAGGGGAAAATATGCGTATAGCGAGCTTGCTCCGCCTTGATCGTAAGCCATGCCGCACTGCCTAACAATCCAGTTGCTAGCAGATAGACCATCCACTGCGGTTGACTATGCAGCGGCCACAGCATGAACCATAATGCACAAGCGAATAACGGCGTGATCCACTGGAAGATTTGCCATTGCAGCTTGCAAGAGATCACATACATCGCGACCAATGCGGTGAAGAAAAGTAGTGGCGTATAGGGAACAAAGGGGCGATCTGTCAGCGCATACGCTACGGCGAGCGACCATGTGAGTATCGAAAGCAATGCGCCGCGTGCTTCGTGCGGATGCTCAATTTTCATCGCTGTCAATTTTTGTGGATAGGTAATCGCATGGGCAAATGCTAATGCTAACGCTACTGGTCGCGTCCATGGTAGCACATCACATTGATTCCAACATAAACCGAAACCAGCGAGGCATGAGGAATAGACAAAAAGCGTGACCGATTCTGGCGCAGGAAATTTTTCGCCTATCAAGCGTGTCGCCAGCGAGAGCATCCAGGCAATGCCTAACAGCCACAACGCACCTTGTGCCTGTGGTAAATCAAGCAACACGCCCAAGGATAATACCGCCAAGGAAATCAGCGCGACGACCCAGCGTACACAGAAGCGTAATGACTGCGGAGTATCTGTTGTTAGACCATTGGCTGCTCGGCCCGCGCATAAACAGGCGAATAAAATCGCACTGAATACAGCCCACACAAGTGGCGTTGGTCGCCCTAGTTGCGTAAAGGCTACCAGACATGCTAACAGAATAATCGCCCAGCCACTCCATTCGATCAAGGAACGTGGGTACTTACGATCTAACATCAGCAATACGAATCCTTTGATTCCGAGAATGATAAAAATTTCATGTCCGCTGAATTTCGTGAGAATCGCCAGTGTGAGAAAAGCGATCGCTTGGATCAAATGTGAATCCGATAGAATACCGCGACCTTGACGTTTCTCTAACAAAAATGATATGATGAATGTTGCTCCTGAGAGACCAAGGTACACCATCCAGCAACGAGAATCCCAATGCAACGCGTGCCAATCAAATGGTAACAAGACGCCGAGCATGGCATGATTGAAGCCCGTGATTGCGATCGCTTCCCACTCTTTCCATGGGCTCTTTGGATGCAAGGTAGTGAGGGTAAACAGCAACCAATACACACAGAGAAACCACCCCGCGATGCTGAAGGCGGCCGCTTCATAGGTCACGCCCTGCCAGATCATGTAGCAAACGTAGGCGCCGATCACGCCAACGACACCCACTGATTTCCAGCCATAGCGAAGGCATAGCACACTGCCCGCTGCGGCGACGATTAATCCTGAAATCAATGCTGCTCCAGTGATTGGCTGAATCATCGTTCCGTAAAAACTCAGCAACAAAGCGATCGAGCACATCACCGATGCCTTGCGCCATGCACTGTAACCAAGAATCACTAGTCCTGTGATCGTCAATAATATTGCCCCCATCGACGGACTATCCACCACTCGCAGTCGCTCGATGTGATGAGCCGCATACGTACAATAATACAGCGCAGCCAGTCCGCCTGCTGCGATCACTTGACCAAAAATCGCCAGTCGATTTTTCTTGCGAAAGTATTCGCCAAGACACACGCCACCCAGAGAAGATACGGTTAAAATGGTCAATCGCGCCGCTTCGCCCAAGTTGCGAATGTAATGCTCCCATGCGTAATTAGCGAGAAATACAAAACCCGTAAACAACAACAAAACACCAATTCGCACCGCCCATGTTTGACCGAGTCGCAGTTCGGCATCTCTGCTAACGCGCAGAGTCGCTTGGTGTTGCTGGGGCACTGCCAGCGGGCTACGTTCTGTCGTTTCCTGCTGTTGCTCTGTGAATGTTTCCTCTACTGCCGATTCGATCTGTTCAGGCGCTGCAATCGCCACGGCCAGTTCATTTACCTGCGGTAGCGGAGGTGGCAGATGTCGTTCTTCCGTCTCACTCTGCATCTCCGGTTCATGAGCGACAGACATATCAACACCGGGCGTTTCTTCGGCGACACTGTTTTTTCCGTATTCTAACAAATTGACTCGTTCATGCAACGAGCGAACTAACTCCTCCAATTTTTCGATGCGTCGTTGATAATACTCATCGTTCATGTCCTTACCCTAATTCATGTTAGAATATTGCCAATCATTTTTTTGCAACCGTTGACGCGCAGATACTTTTGATGGAATGAGGCAAAAAAAATCCCCCGCATCCTACTATGGTAGAGAGCGAGGGATTGTGCAAAAATGAACTTACGGTCCGGTGACTCTGAGGCGAGCGAAATTTTTACCACTATAAGTTGGTCCACCAGGGAAGGTGAATTTCACCTCCGTGCCGCTGTCGGTGATGTTGCCACCGCCGATGGTTTCTGCTGTCCACACACCGGTGAGTGTAGCAGAAGTTTCGACCACGTAGTCGGTGCTGTAGACTCCGGCGTAATTGAGGCCCTTAGGCCATGTGACGCTGAGTGTTCCATCGAGTGCCTTGACAACACTTGGTAAGGTCGTGAAGCCCGTAGTGTTGCCTGCTGGCCCACCGAGTAAGTATTCGATGCCGTTTGATACGCCATCGTTGTCATGATCGTCAGCAAGGTTCGCACCAGCAGTGTTCGTAGAGGCCCACGAGGCATAGCCTGCTTTTTTCAACTTGAGCACATTGCTTTCTACGACGAGATCATAGCCACTTACTGGTGAGGCCAGTACCGGAGTTCCGTTGATGCTGCCCGCGCTAGTGATTAAGTCATAACTGAGCAAGGTAGGCGTGCCAGTGATCTTGATCGTGCCAAGTCCGATATTCACGTCTTGTGTGGTGGTCGTTGGTGAGCCCAAAGTAAAACCTAACGAAGCGCCCGCACTCAAGGTGATGGCCGATGTGTGACTGCCGCCGATGAGTGCCAATGTTCCAGCTCTCACGGATGTTGTATCAGTGTAAGTATTGGCGCCCGTGAGCGCCAGTGTGCCAGTGCCGAGTTTTACCAGTCCTTTGCCGCCGTTATCAAGCTCGAGTGAGGTGCCTGCGATATTGCCAGCATAAGTAAACGTGCTAGAGTCGATGACTTCGATGCCGAGATAAGATCCTGATGCAAAGGCATCGGTTGTGCCGGCACCACCCAAGAGCGAGTCGAGATTGGCACTGGTAAATTCGTCATTGGCGCCAGCATCATCGGCGCGCACGGCAAGAATGGCTCCGGTTTCTGCATACCATAAGTCGTTTGCTATGCCAGGCATTGCAGTGAATTTGGTGGCCAGTAGCATTCCTTGGGCTACGCCATTGTAGTCACTACCTCCTGCCGGCATCATGGTGTTGGATTGCGTGAGAATAGCTGTTCCAAGTCCATATTTATAAAACCGGCCAGTGCCTTGATTGAGAACTTGATCGACAACAAAGGTATTGTTCGTGTTAGCAATATCTAGATAGACATTCTTGTTGAGGTTGAAGGAGACCGCGTGGCCGATGCCCGCGAAGCTCGTCAGCGCCGTGCCTGTGATTTGTAGCGTGCCGCCATCGAATACGAGATTGGCGGCAGGAGCGCCGAGATTAGCTGTCACACCAACGCTGAGGGTACCAGCGCTAACGATAGTTGACCCGGTGTAGGAGTTGGCAACACTGAGCGTCGAAAATCCCGTGCCCTTCTGTGTTACACTGCCTGTGCCACTGATGATTTTATTCACTGTAAGGGGGCTATCAAGATTGAAAGCGAGGGCTGCATTGTTGATAATACTAGCAGTGCTGCCGATTGAGCCAAAAGAACCACCGTTGCCAAGTTGAAGGGTGCCGCCGTTGATGGTGGTGATTCCTGTGTAGGTGTTGCTAGCGCTGAGTGTTAAGCTACCGCTACCATTCTTGGTTAAAGTTCCTGTAGTCGTGCCGATCACACCAGCAACTTCGGTGTTGCCATTTCCTGAAATTGTTAGGTTTCGAGTGGTTCCACTAATGTATCCCAAAGTAGTGGTGGAGATGGTGTTATTGTTGGTGATGTTGCGGTTGGCATTGAGAGTCATATCACCTAGGGTGAGTGCTCCGGTGCCGCCAATGGCGAAATCACCATTCGCATTTACTAGATTTGTAGTAATTTGAGTGCCCGTCGCCGCTACAGAGCCACCTGTGACGGTTAGTGTCCCCGAGCCCAACGCAGAACTATTCCCGATGACTAATGTTCCTGCTCCGAGCGATGTGCCGCCCGCATAAGTATTGGTGGCATTCAGTATCAGAGTGCCGATTCCAGCCTTACTGATCAATGAGCTGCCATTATCGCTGAGCACCGCGTTGATCGTCTGATCGTTGTTGCTATCATTCTGAAGTAGTAGAGTGCCCGAAGAGGCAATGGGTGTAAGGGTGCCATCGCCCACTGTGGCCCCGATGATGATTCCTGCTTTTCCGGCAGGGACCCAAATGGCGTCTGTTATCAGATTTTTACCGGCAGTATCAATGGTGGCCGCAATGGTAGCATTACTTTGTAGGAGGGTGTTGATGGTGACAGTGCTCGCTCCCAAAGCGATATTGCCAGAGGCTCCATCGGCAACAATGCGTACATTTGTTGCAGGACCATCGGCGATCGTGCTAGTAGGTCCTCTAGCATCAATGTCCGTATAACCTGTATATGCGGCGATAGAACCAAGTGCCAGATCAGTCGAATTAATTGCCCAATCAGCGCCACCAACCGTAGCCCATACTCCTAAAATTCCATTGACGTTGTTGGAGTCAGTTGTTGCGATACCGGGAGTTGCGATATTGAGCGTGGCACCCGCATTCGCGGTGATCAGGCCCATTTGCAGCACGGAACCTAAGCTGCTGCTGGTAATCGTGGAAGCCGTGCCAGCAGCTAGTGTTGTGGATGCTACCGCTTCTGTATGCGTGCCACCGCTCAAATCAAGTGTGCCGCCAGCCATGGTCAGGATGCCTAGATCTGCCAATTTGCTGCTGTTGTTCGTAGAGTAATCGAGCATAAGCGTGCCGCCTGCTACGCTGGTAGCTCCAGTGAATGTATTGGTGCCACCTAAGACCCATTTTCCGGTTCCAGTTTTGCTGAGAGAAGTGGCACTTACGCCATTCACGATGGCACCGCCGATGGTGTTGTTCATCGCATTTGATCCAGCTAGAGTTAGCGTTTTTACGCCTGCCCCTGTGGCTGTCAAAGCAGAGGTCAGAACCAGTGCCCCACTGCCAGAGGCATCGATCGTTGCTCCCCCCGTAGTTCCCGCAAGGTTGATCACGCGGTTGCTGCTGTGGCCACTGCCCGTGTAAAGCAGTCCACCTGCATTAGTGGTGGCCCCAATGGCAATCGTTCCAGCAGCGGTGGTTATCGGAGCGCCTAAGGCACTATTGCCGCCACTGACGTCGGCTATGGAGTTGAATGACAGGGTGCCCGTTAGTGCGGAAGTGGTGCCGGTGTAGCTGTTGCTTCCCGAAAGTGTCAGTGTGCTGGTCAAACCGTAACTGGCTGCAGGAGCTGTACCGGTCGTAGTTGTCTTGGTAACTGCTCCAGTCCCGCTGATCACGCCCGAAAGGATTTGATTGAGATTGGAAGTGTGTGCTAGGGTGCTATTATTTAGGATGTTGCCCGCATAGGTGCCGGCACCGATTTGGCCATTTCCTCCTACTAAACCAGCAACAGGACTCCCGATGGTAAATGTTCCGGCGTTGATGGTGGTGTTGCCGGTGTAGTTCATGGAGGCAGCGAGCCGCAAATTTCCTCCGTTTACCACGACATCGCGAGCACCGGTCAGCGTATTGGCGACGGTGAGGTTAATGTTGCTGTTAGTTCTCGTGGTTCCGAAACGGTATGTGTTATTCCCTGGCGTGATCGTGCCGGTGAAGGTGAACGTCTGGGTGCCGGCGCGGTCCCACAACGCCAGGCTGGCATTCGGATAGTTGGTGAGATCTAAATTGCTTGCACAGGATGCATTGTTCCCGATGAGCCCGAAGGCATTATTCGTGGGGGCGATTAGCGCGAGGAATGCTGTGTCCAAGTTTCCGCCGCGACGCATGATAATACTGCCTTCCCCGAGTTGAATGCTGCCGGCTGCCAAGCCAGTGAGGACCGTGGTGTCGAAGCCGAGCACGGCCCCTGGATTTACGATTGTGCCACCGCTATAATTGGGGGTCGCTCCGGTGAGGTAAACGGGCGAGATCCCCGAGATAACCACACTGTTTGCTCCAGTTAAAACGCTCGACACACTGAATATCGTGCCGTTGTCGAATGTATTAGTGGTATTCAAGTTGCCAAAACGATAACCGCTGCTCCCAGGGGTCAAGGTGCCGCTATAAACCGTCCCGACATTGCCTCCCGGGGGCTTTGCCGTGAATACGGCATTCGGCAGATTAGCGCCCGTGCTGCTACTGAAATCGAGCGCGCTTGTAATCGTAGTGCTCCCCGTGGTCGAATAATTGACGTTAAATGCGTTGCTATTCTCAGCGAGACGCTTCAGGAAGTCATTGGTGATCGTGAAGCCGGGGCCAGTGCTCACGGTCGCACCAGCAGCCACAGTGACACTACGACCTGTGCCGCCGATGGCTGCGGCGGAGTTAAACTGAACGTTGCCGACGTTCACGTTGGTCGCTCCGGTGTAAGTGTTGGCGCTGCCCAGCAGGAGGGTGCCGTCACCGATCTTGGTGATGCCTTGGGAGCCACTGGTTTCGCCCACCGCACCAAGGGTCAATATCGTGGCGCTTGTACCGTTCGGATTGATCACATTAAAGGTTGCCGAACCGCTGAGCGATGTCGCACCGAAGACTATTCCAGCGGTCCCGGTGGTGACGTTGCCGCCGTCCACGCGTAGGGTGTTGGCGCCAATGGCTAGGGTGCCCAGGGTGTAGTTGACACCGGCACCGGCACTCACTCGACTCGAGGAGATCCGGGTGTCTCCGGTGATCGTCGTGTTGCGAGCGAAGTTTTGGGCGACGCCCGCATCGAAGACGAGCGCGCTGCCGGCATTGAGGACCAAGGTGGCCGCGCCCGTCCCGAGCGCGTTGACATTGGTATTGGCCAC
>CAIRGO010000082.1 GCA_903878115.1 Akkermansiaceae bacterium
CATGACATCCAGCAGCTTCACGGTATCATGCACGGAATCATGGCGGACGGCTGCGTCACACTTGACGAGGCAAAAGGCCTCAAGGAATGGATTGCCGAACATGCCGACCTTAAAGGAACCTATCCATATGACGAACTCGATTCGCTGCTGACCACAATACTGAAGGACAAGCAAATTGACGATCAGGAGCAACAGGTCCTCCGCTCATTCTTTGAGGACTTCATCGAGTATTCTTTCGCCAAAAAGGTTAGGACGGAAGGTCAACGGTTGAAGGCTGGTCTAGCTAAAACTTTTACCTTGCCGGGGATCTGCTCGATGTGCCCTGAGATCGCCTTCGACGGTCGAGTCTTCACATTCACAGGCACCTCTACCAAGGCCACACGCAAACAGATTGTCGATCAAATCACCGAACTCGGTGCCGGATTCTCGCCAAATGTGACACCAGAAACTCATTATCTGGTAGTCGGTGCCGGTGGAAATCCATGCTGGGCATTTTCCTGTTACGGCCGCAAAGTGGAGAAGGCGGTGGATTCCCGTAAGTCGGGAAACCCAATTCTGATCGTTCATGAGAGTGACTTTTGGGATGCCGTGGCAGATGCGTGAATGGGTGAATGGGTCTTTGGATGTGCGCATTTTTAATTTATGTTAGACTAACAGAAAAGGAAAAAGCGCTACATTTCTCGCTTCCCTTCATGATGCCTTGCACCCTGTGGGTGCGGAAGGATTTTTTTGTGGGGGATTTTTCCCAGGGTAGCCCTGGAGCGGGCAACCTTGGGCTAGTATGCGTAACCACGTTGTGGTAGTTGAGTGATAGCTTCTTCAGTCTCTATTCTCTTGGGGTCAGTGACTGGGGCATAGGGGGAATGGGGCGTTGCTGATTCATCCCCGCGAACATTACTGCTGGTAGATCGGAATGTAGCGGTGAGGGGTGGCGAGGATGATGATGGCCATCGGCGTTTTGTGAGGGTATATCTCCGGCTTTTCTGCGGTGCCTTCGTTCCATGAGCCGTCGGCATTTTGCATGGGGATCAGGGCGTCACGGATTTGCGGATACCACTTGGCATAATGCTCGTCCCCGGCCTGCACCATGGCCTGCATGGCGTAGTAGTGGGCGTAGTGGAAATTTCCAAGTTCCTTCGGATTAAAGACCTTCGGGCTGTTTTCCAAGTAACGGATGGCGGACTGCACCCACTCGGTTTCGCGCATGCCGCAAAGCTGGGCCGCGTAGGCGCCGCCGCCAGTGCAAGCGAGAGTGCCGCCGTCCTTGCCTTGGTAGCCAAAGCCGCCGCTCTTCTCATTCCAGACCTGATCGCGTAGGTAACCGACCACGCGGTCGATGGTTTCCGTGGGCACAAGAATTCCGGCCTGGCGAGCGGAAGCGAGGGAAACGAACACCATCGCGGTGACGGAGGTGTCCTGGCCTGCATCGGGGCGCGCAGTGTAACGCCAACCGCCGAGCGGGCTTTGGGCGCGAAGAATCACTTGGACGGCACGTTCCAGGGCGGTCTGGATTTTTTTGTTATCCTCGATGTTGTTGGTCATGCCCCACATCTCCGACAGGGAGAGCGTGTACAGCCCGTGTTCATACATGCCACCGACGACACCGGTGGTGGATTCTTCGGCTTTCTTGAGCAAGAAATCTTTGGCACGGTCGAGCGACGCGCCATGCCGGCCGAAACCAGGGAAGTGTCCCTTTGACATGAATGCCATCAGACCGAGCGAGGTGCCTGCGATCTCATAATTGCCGTCAGCGGAGCTCCAAGAACCATCGGGCTTCTGGGTGTTGGTGAGATACTGAAGCCCTTTTTCAATCGCGAGATCCGCGGCTTCGGTGAGCTCTGGTGCTCCTTCTTTCTCGCCGTCCTGTTTTTCCGCAACGACCGGGGATGCCGGAGCGGCTGGATCATTCTTGGGCGCATCCTGTCCTTGTAAGGATGTGGAAAGCATCAAGGCGAAGGCCGCGCCAACGCTGAACATGGAATCAAGGAGAGTTTTTCTTTTCATGGTTTTCATTTCGCTTTCTTTTCCTCTTGAGGTTTCGGCGCAGACACTTTTTTAGCACTGCGAATCATCTCGATCGCTTTGGTGGCAAATCTCACACCGAGCGTGACCGACTCAGCCTTGGGGTAGTGCATTTCTCCACCCGGCACGCCTGCTTCACCGCCGTTGAGATCGTCCGTGTCAATCCAGGCGCTCTCGGGATGGCTCTCTGCCAGCTTGACCTGCGCCTCCCGCATGCTCGTCCAGTTAGGATTTGTCATGTCGTGGTCACTGATGCGTCCAATCACAAATGGCAGGGTCTCCCGCTTCAGGTCGGTCTTGAGTCTGTCCAAGAACTTTTGGAAATTTTCTGCATAAACATCCGCCCGGCCTTTCCCAGCATCGGATTCTCCTTGCATCCAGATGAAGGTGACTGTGTCGAAGGATTTTTCCCCCGCAGCAGTTTTGACGGCATCGATCAACGGCTTGTAGAGACTGCCATCATCGATTTTTTCTTGTTTGCTCGGTTGATGGTTATCGGAATAGCGATAGTCAGAACACCAATAACGGAGTCCTCTGCCACTCTTCATGCTCATGGCAACGGTCACGTTCTCTTTGCCAAACGCATTCTCCACCGTGTCGGTGAAACCTTTCGTGAGGCCGGCGGTCATATTCGACTGACCAGAGAGAATGAAGAGATGTTGCGCGGGTTTTTTGGCACCACTGGCAGCCTCCTTTCCGGCGAGCGGGAGAGCAGGCAAGCAGGCGATGGCTAGGCAAAGTGCTGTGATGCGGGTGACGGTTCTCATTTTGCGACTCTTTCGTAATAGTTCTTCAGAGTGGCCCGGTATTCGAGTGGGAGCTCGCGGGCGAAGTTCTGGTTCAGAGCAGCGCGGTTGCGGGTGCCGAGGATTTCCCATTCCGACTTCTTGTCCTTGGGAGCTTCGCCGCTCACGAAGTCCGAGAAGAAGCTAACGGTGTCTGATACCGAAAGGTCGGTGGTTTCCGCTTCCGTGATGACGGGATCAGAGGAGGCGGCGGCAGGAGGGATGGCGGTGTTGAGAATCAGCGACTGCTCTACGATGAAGTGGCGCAGGGTCTGATCGGCCGCGAGTTGCGCGGTGGTCGCCTCGGCCTTGTGGGAAGCGGTTAGTTCATTACCGATGGCGGTCAGTTGGCCTTCTGCGGTGACAAGCAGCGGGTGTTGTGTGGACTCACCTTGGTTGGCCTTGGCGGCAGCTTCGGCAAGTTTCGCCTGCGCGGGAGCCAGGGCAGGAAGCCCTTTGTCGTCACTGCCCTGCGTCTGGCGGAGCAGTCGGCGATGTTTGCTGGCGAGGTCGAGCACTGCGATCAGGCGATGAAGTTCCGGTGGCGAGGCTTTGGTCACCTCGATGCTCGGCAGGCCGCTAAGCATGGAAATGATCACGCCGAGCTGGCCGGAAACAGCATTGAGCGACTTCTCAGCCGTCAGCATCGAATCCGTGGCGGGTTGGCCGGACTCTAGCAAGCGGACCGCGTCTGTCATGTGGGTGGCAGGCGTTTCAAAGTTGAGCGTGAGACCGAAGTCTGCAAACTTTTCCTTGGTCTTTTCGTCGAGTTTCTCGAAGTCCACTTGACCGGCTACCTCCTTCAAGATGAGGCCGCTTTTGGTCGTATCTGCGGTCAGAGTCTTCTGGATGCTCAGGGCCTCTTTGGCTTCCGTATTTTCGCGCAGTTCGCGCTGGCGGAAGGCGAGCATGGAAGCATTCGATTGGGCTGCTTGCAAGAACTCGACGATCTCGGTCACATATCCGGTCTGGGCAGCCACATCGATGACGAGGCTCTGGACCTTCGCCAGCGAACCAACGGCGATGTCCTGGATTTCGGCGGCGCCCTCACCGTCACCATCCTCCATGGCTTTCAGAGCATCCTCCACATCCGAACCCGCAAAGACAAGTGGCGTGCCTACATCGAGTCGGGCCGCCACCAAATCAAGCGACGGGGCGATGTCTGTGAGGCATTTGAGAAGATTCTGTTGCGGCATGAGCAAAGGAGGCATCGATTTTTCGTCGGCGGCCTTGGTCGCCGTGATGAGGTCGTTTTGACCACCGACGATGTCATCCATTCCAGCTGCGGCTTTGCTGACGGACTGCTCAAATCCGATGAGCAGCTGTTGCTGGTTGAGTTGTGAGAGCTGGATTGCCGCCATTTCTCGCGCTTCCCCGAGTGCGTCGCTGGCCAGTTCCTGGTGCGCAAGGGCGTCTTTGATTTGCTTTGCACGCAGGGTATCCGCAGCGAGCTTGCTCTCCTGAACCGCCTCCTTGACGCGACCGAGCAGTGGCAGGAGTTCTTTGGCAGGTCCGGATTCTCCACCGGCAAGTTCCTTGTGAAAATCCGCCAACTCCTGGGCAATCGACTGCTGTTCATCGATAAATTCTCCCCCATCCTTTTTGCTGCGGTCCGCTTTCTCGGTTCGCTCAAGTAGGTCGAGTTGACTCGTTTCGAGCTTCGTCAAAACCCCGGCACGGTTGGTGGCATCGGAGACGAGAGAGGATGTGCCTAACGTTTTTTGGGCGAGTTCCTCTGACCAGGAGACGATAATGGTATCGAGTTTTTTCAGGGAATCGATGGCCTCGCGTTGTTGGTTCAATGCGTCGTCCTTGGCCCCAGCCTTAAGGTGAACAATAGCCTGCGTCATCCCAGTCTCGGTGCGGAGTCGTAGGTCATCGGCGGGCGGTAAGGGTGGCATCGTGAGATCAGCAAGGCGGGTCCGCGGAGCGGGAATGGATGGTAGAGGAGCAAGAACTAGAGCGTCGCGCAGCGTGGCTTGGCGACTTGCCAATTCTGCGGCAAGCTTAGCGGAATCCGTCTCGTCTTTGCAGACAGCGAGAAGAGTTTCCTGCTCAGAAATCAAGGAACCGAGTTTTTCACGCAGACTGCGGATCATGGCGTATTCGGATCCGGGACGCATCGTAAACTCGGCGCCGAGGATCGGGCGAATGAGCGGGTAGAGGGCGTTGGCGGCCTCGTTGTTTTTTCCTGCCCGGGCGAGTGTCGCGACTTGGCGTATGGCCTTGGTGACTTCGCTGGCACGTTGATCGTGGATGCGGCGACTGAGTCCGAGCACGGCAAGGGGTTTTAGGTCATAGCGCATGTTCCGGCTCAATTTATCGAGGAGCAATTCGGTCCATCCTGCGACTTCTTCGTGTCCTTTCGCCAAGGTCTCCGCCTGCTCTGGGGTGGCAGTGAGGAGGCGAACGCGGAGAAGGGCGAGTTCAACAGCAATCATGTGACTCTCGCGGGCGTAGACCTCGCGGGCCGCATCAATTCCGCGCTGCAATACGAGATTGCCGAGCTCGCGGGCGGCTTCGTTGACCGTCGCAATGGCAGGTTGTGGATCGTAGGTCTTGGCACCGACTTGCGCGCGGAACAACCCAGCAGCGCGGGCGACAGGGCCGTCGGCAATCGTGGAGAGGTTGTCGCGCAAGCCCGTGAGCAAATTACTTTCCACGGCATCGGTGATTTTGTTGGCAGCGAGATCATCCAAGAGAATTCGCACTTCGGCAGTCGTCGCGATCAGTTGCTCGCGAATCATTTCCTGCCGGATCGTCTCTAACTGGCAGGTCGGCAGGTAACTTTCAGCGGACGGATCGAGGCCGAGCACAAACTCGTGCGCGGCGCGTTCCTGACGGTAGAGAGCACGCACGCGAGTCAGGAGGCGTTCCATTTGTTTGGTGATCGCTGCAAGATATTCTTCACGCGAAAGGAAGGTAATACGGCGCGACTCTGTGCGCGCGCGGTGCGCTCCACCTTCGCCGGCATATTTGTCGGACACTTCTAAGACGAAGGAAACCGAGTCGCCGACCTGCAAGTCGGGCAACTCCTTGCGGTAGTCCCAATCAATCTTCTGCTCTCCCTCGCCATTGCGGACGGGAGTGGGCAAAGTGATCGTTTTTTCTGGGCGGCGATTTACCCGATAGGTGATCGTCGTGGTGCCGATGCCGTGGTCATCTTGGGCGCGCACTGCGAGGTCGAGCGAGCGTCCGAGCATGGCGTTGAGATTCGTTTCGGGCGCGGTGAGTTCGACGTGCGGCGCTTGGTCGGACGCCACCTGAAGGAAATAGCGCGGGCTGGTAAAATCGAAGCCATGCTGATCTTCGGTCCACGAGAAGCTGTAGCCACGCGATGCTGTGGCCGCCTCGGAAAGAGTCAGTGTGCGGCCATCGTCGCCGATTTTAAGCGGCAAATCTTCGGCGCCATCACGATGGAGTGTCGCATTGCGAATCTTTGTATCGAGCGTCAGTTCCCAGTGCACCTTCGTTCCCTCAGGCACGGTCAGTGTCAGCGCTTCCGCCGTTTCGTTCGGGCGGTCGATATAATCGGGAAAGTCCAAGTTCACCTTAACCTTGGCCAGTCGGGGTGCTGGGATCACGCGCACTTGTTGCCATTCACTGCGGGCGTCGCCGGCTTTCACGCGGTACTTGAAATCCCGCGAGGCGGAGGCGATCTCGTAGGTGCTAAGGTCTTTTTCGACTCCGAGTTCGATTTCGCGCGGGCTGCCCTCGCCCGTTTGCAGGGCGAGTTTGGCAGTCTTCGGCACCGAACCCGAGAAGCGAATCTCGATGGCACTAGCGGCACCTTCTTTGATGACAAGCACTTCCGTGCCCAATTCGATTTTGGTTTTGGTCGGATAGGAAATCGCCAACCACGGGGTGAACATGCGTCCCAGTCCGGCCGCAAGGAACGGGCCGTTGAGGATGGCTAAGATCGCAATCAATGCCGCAAGAACGAGGGCAATCCGCAGCGGTTTCTTCAGATCCCGCAAGCTAACAACGCTGCTCGGGGCGATTTTTTCCGCCGCCGATTCCGCCTTGCGCAGTGCGTGCTCCCACATCGCCGCCGAGGTGCCGGGAGTTGCTCCGGATTGCCGGAATTGGAGTCCCGTCGCTAACAGGCTGTCCATTCCACCTTGCGAGAGTTCCACTGTTTGTGCCGTCTGGGCGGCGTTAAATCCACGGATGGACGACCAACCGTGACGCCATGCCTTGATCGATGCGACGGCAAGCAGCGCGAGTGCCCCGACTGCCCGCAGCCAACCGGGCGTGTAGGCAAAACGGTCAATGATGATGGCCGCGAAAAAAAGCGGGACGAACCAGCGTGCGAAGGCTAGCAATCCGCTCGCGAAGTGCTTCCGCTGCGTGCGTTGCCACACGGCGTGCAAACAACGATCCAAAAAACTTTCTGTTAGATCACTCATCAGGTTAAATCATTTTTTCTGCGTAAAATCCACTCCATGCTCAGGAGTCCAACTAAGATGGTGACGACCAACCAGTTGTCCCAAAGAGGGCGTTCCGAGCGCACCGTGGTGGTGAGCGGTTCTGTGTTCACTAAAGTTTCCAGCTTCGGCAAGTCCTGCACGGTGAGGCAGGTGCCACCCGTCAGTTGGGCGATGCGCTGGAGTCCTTCGAGGCGCATTTTGGTATCTAACAACTCCTGTTTCACCATCGCCACTTGGAACTCGGTAGTGTTGGAAACTTCTTTGTCGTCCTCGTTGGCTTCGAGACGGTAGCGCCCCTGTGTCGGCGCCGTGAAGTAGCCCTCGTAAAGGCCGGGGGAAGTCCGGTCGGGCTGGAGGCTCACGCGTTGCTTGAGGGCATTATCGCCGACACCGCTCACCGTGATCTCAAACGAATTCTGCACCACGGGCTCGAATTCCTCGTTGAGCACTTGAGCATAAAGGCGGGTCTGTTCGCCGTCTTGATAGGTCGTGCGGTCGGTCTCGAGACGGATGCGCTTGTGCTCGCCCATCAGGCGCGATAGCGTGAGGAACTGGATGGATTGTGACCAAACACGCCAGTGGTATTTGTCGCCTGTTTTGAATCGCAGACGCCAAAGTCGGTCGGTGGCCAGCGAGAGGCACTTGCCGGTGCCGTAACGATGCCAGGCGACCAACGGGTAACGCTGCGCATCGCCGGTGGCATCGGAAAGCGTGGCGAGAACGGTGGCACCGGGTTTGGCACTCGTGAGTGGCGGCAGGTGATCGAGCGGCGCAACCCGACTCCAGATCCGGTCGTTTTCCACGGGCTCGTTTTCCAGCAGCATCACCATGCTGCTATGACCTTCGTTGGTGAGCACGGGATAGACGGAATCCGAGGTCAGTTCCCATTTCGCTTCAGACTCGAAGCGCACCGGCAGCATGGTTTCGACCGGCGTGCCCGAGTAGGATGACGGCGTATGCATCGGGCCGCAAAGCACCAGCAGCGAGCCGCCGCGATCCCGGACCAGTTCTTCTAACAGAGCTAACTCTTCCGGCGTAAAGAAAGCGGCATCGACATCGCCGAGGATGACAAGATCGTATTTGAAAACATCCTCACGCTTGGAGGGGAAACGCTCGATATACTCGGGCGAATTGCGAGCGAACTCGGGACCGGACGACGAGGAAATGAAGGTAGTCTTGAGCCGCGGGTCGCGCTTGAGGATCGCGCTGAGATAGCGGAATTCCCAGCGGTTGTTGCCCTCGATGTAGAGCACGTTCACCTTTTCGTTGACGACCCGGATGCTGCGCTCAACGCGGTTGTTGGCCACCGAGACTTCGTCTTCGAATGGCTCGACCGTCACGAGGACTCGTGCCGCTCCCTTCTCACTCAAATCCATGTTGAAATCAATATTTTCGAATTGCACTCCACCCTCGAGGCGCACTCGTTTGCGGGAAACCTCGCGGTCGTTGAGTTTGATGATGAGAGCGGCGGTGCGTTTCTCGTAGCCTTTCGAAAGCAGTTGCACTTGCAAGGGCACACTGTCACCCGAGAAGGCGACCTCCTGCATCACGATGTTGCGGATCGAGACGTCGTCTGGATCGGCGAGTCCGATCGGCACGGGAAAGACGGGAATGCCACGAGCGCCGAGACTTTGGAGAACGGACTCCGTGCGCTGCGAAGAGGCGTTGTCGATGCCGTCGGTGAAAAGGATGATGCCTGCCGGCGGGGTGGCGCTTGATTTCGCAACCGCTTCCAGCGACGCCGCGATGGAAGTGGTCGGCTCGGA
>CAIRGO010000083.1 GCA_903878115.1 Akkermansiaceae bacterium
TTACGAAGCAAGACGTTGTCATCGCAACGCTAACCGCCTACTGGCTGCCCTGCCCCGCCAACGCCTTTGAGACCCGTTTCGAGGCCGTCCACAAGGACTACCAGCGCAAGGGTTACGGCACCATGCTCTTCCGAGCGATGGACGTGGCTGCCCTGTTCCTTGCCAAACAGGATCCGTACATCGCTATCAATCTGGGTGGCTATACTACGCTGGCGATCCACGCCTACGTCGATGTCAAGAAGAAGACTCATCCCACCTTTTGGCACACCGACATGATGCTCAAGTTGGGCTACGAGGAGATCGAGATCGTGCGCAAGGAGCGCTTGATGGAGAAGATTATCGATTTGTAATTGGGATTTTGGGTTGCTGTACCTTTTCCCATGCCGGAAATGAAATGCGCGTTTGAGTATTAAAGAAGCGTCTCGTATTTGTCACTTTTAATTTTTTTAATGAAAAATAACAACGAATCTAACCAAGATAACCAGATTGACCGTGTTGATGATCTTATGGAGGTCGAGCAAGTGCAGCAAGTGGATGGCGGTGGACCCTCTACAGCGGTTGTGCCCGCTGGCGCAGGGAGATATGCTCGCGAGTCGCGTTACGGTGAGATGATCAGGCTGACGTTTGCCATGGCATTGCTAGGCGGCGTGGCTGGATGTGTTTTTGGCGTCATGGTGAACTCTGAGCTAAGGGGTGCCATTATTGATGGTGACATGTTGCGCATCATCATGGACCACGTGACTGAACCAATCAACGACGACACTCCATTCCTTTTCAGTCATGTAGCAGATCTTGCAGCTGTGTATTACCAAAACGGTCTTCATGTACCAATTGATTTGACTGAGGACAGCATTTCTTTGTTCACTGACTTTGCAAAAGATCCAGAGCTTGGAGTTACCTTGCAGGCTTTGGTGGGAGAGCTTACGTCGAAAATCAGTCCTAGTGCTGATGGATTGAAGACTCTATCCGACGATGATTCTGAGAATGGTGAGAATGGGAATGGTGAGGAGAATGGCGAGGATGAGAATGGCGAGGACGAGAGTGATGCGCATGAAGACGTTAATTTCAGATACATGCGCGTTACCATGACCCATCCACACTTTGACGAGTTTAGATTGCTCGGTTTTGCGGGGAGGGAAAGTGACCGCAATTACATGCGTGGTCAGTTGTACAACGTGATCGATCCACTGAATGGAAAGACACTCATTCGCTTAGTAGGAAATGTGAATCATGCGCTTGGAGCTACTCTCAATCCGAATAATGTTGGTAACCAGCATGATGTATATGCCACTACATATTTTGACACCGAGCAAAAATCCAATGAGCTGTTGCGGATGTGCGCTAATGCATTGAAAATCTGCCTGATGGATGAAGTCAGTCGCGAAAAGGCGAGGTTAAGGAAGCTTAACAAAGAGTTACTTGCTTCGTTGGATAATATGATGCAAAATCGCATATTGTTCCAATGTTTTTCCTCTGAAGTTTGTTCGTTGTATCGTGGTATGGGCAACCTCACAAGGTTATCCGATTTCACAGCAATCACTGCTTTGGTAGATTCAGCCAAGGAATTTCAACGAGCGTACTCTAACCTTCGGGGGCAATTTCCACTAACAAGGAA
>CAIRGO010000084.1 GCA_903878115.1 Akkermansiaceae bacterium
TACCTCTGCCTCGACCGCAAGAACGGGACTCGCAGCGACGGCTATTTCGACAAAGTCACGTTCACCTACGGATCGTATAATTTCGAGCAGCCGGAACTGCAGGATTTCTATCACCTGATGCAAGGGGAATTCCACAAGCGCCTGGCCGTGCCCTATCGGAAAAATCCGGATCAACTGGTGGCCGTGAAACCCAGCCATGAAAACGAAGTCAGCACAGGATCGGATTCCTTCGGCGACTATAATCTGCACAACATCAGGGGTTTTTACCGTTATCTCCTAGCGTTTTATGGAGACCTCGCCACGATCAACAAGCAATTCGGAACCACATATGGCGATGGTTTCTTTGATCCGCCGCGGAATTTTTCCCGGGGTGCATGGGATGCCTATGCCGATGACAATAAGCTGTTCCTAGAGTGGGTGGAGTATAACAAGATCACGGTATACCGGCGCGTGGGAGAAGCGCAACTCGGCGTCCTGCTGGCAGGCATACCGCCGCAACTCCTGCGCAGCCACCAGATCCCTGACAAATATATTGGTAATACAGATCCTGGCATCTCGGCGAATAGCAAGCGGATCACACCGGTTGACTGGTTCATGACTGCAGGGACGGGCGTCGGGCATACCCGCTACGGGGTGTGGTATAAAGCGAAAAGGAACGCGCTGCACGGCGCCTGGTCCAGCGGTTTTGATGATTCCTACATGGGTGAGTTTGCCTCAATAACAGGTGACGCGGAGGCGGCATGGAACCAACTGAAATACGCGGTTAACCACGGGCTGAAAGGTGCCTACGTGATGGCGTGGCCTGACCCGAAAGGCCTTGGTTATAATACGACACAAATCAGTGCGCTCCAGCGGCTGCATGAAGAATATGGCGACACCCCCCTTCCTGGGCTCGCTGGAGGAATAAGCGAAGTACGGGGTTATACCGGCAGCGAAGGCGCGTTCGATATCGCGGCCCTTGGTTGCACCGAAAACAACACGGGACTACTTAAAAGCCTCAAGGAAGACGGGAGTTTTGAGGGAACGGTTTACGTGGTGCCTTTCCACTCTCACGTCGCTATCGAAACCCTCAAGGAATCAAAATCATTTGCTGTCAGCAGCGGAACGGAAAACCTTTGCGAGATCGACAACGTGCGCCAGGGTGGCGTCGTTGAAATCAACTTCACTGTTCCCGAAAATCAGCCTGCTGAGGATCTCGAGATTCTTTTCACCCATGATGGCGTCAAACTACCCGGTTTCGGCACTTCACTCAGCAACCTGCGCCCGGGCAGCAACGTGCGCATCGTGTATAAATTTCCCATCATCATGAACCGAGTGACTTTCGATATGGTTTCGAGAGAAACGCCCATGGTGCTGGAAAATCTGCAAGTGTATCACCACCAGGATTTGGCTGTAAATATCACCCGCGATATATGGGACGGGAAGCGGCATCAAGGCGGGGTGACATTTGACGTGCTGACTAACATAATCAGATGAAGCATATATCATGATCAACAACCATCACCACAGTGCCAGCGAGGCCCTAACAGGAACCTTTGCCCTTTTCCAGAAACCTAGTTTGAGACGCAGAACGCCAGCCAAGAGAAAAATGAAAAATGAAACCATATTTGTCAGTAATTCTAATCATTGCAGGGCTAGCACTCGGTGTGCAGGCGGCGGACGAATTCCCGTCCCGCCGGTTTCTGCTAGAGAGGAAGTGGAAACATACAACCTCGGACAGTTCTTTACCGAATTTCTTCTTCCAACCGCAAACCTAACGAAACGATCATGAAACCACTACCTTCCATCATTACCGCATTGTTCTCACTATGGTTCGTACCGGCCGTTCTGGCTGCAGAGTGGCAGCCTGCCGCAGGTCCGCTCAAAACGCGTTGGGCGAAGGACGTGACACCCGACCATGTCCTGCCCGAGTATCCGCGACCGCAGATGGTGCGCAAGGATTGGCTGAACCTCAACGGCCTGTGGGATATCAAACTCGGCGATGGCACGGAGTCGAAAATCCTCGTGCCGTTTGCGATCGAGTCGGCGTTGTCGGGTGTGATGAAGCACGTGGACCGCGTGACCTATCGACGCAGTTTTGAAATCCCCAAGGGTTGGAGCGGGCAACAGGTGTTGCTGCATTTCGGCGCGGTGGATTGGGAATGCAAGGTGACCCTGAACGGCAAGGAACTCGGCGTGCATCGCGGCGGCTATGATGCCTTTAGTTACAACATCACCGACGCGCTGAAACCTGAGGGAGCGCAGGAAATCATGGTCGAGGTGTTTGATCCGACCGACTTGGGCGGCCAGCCGCGCGGCAAACAGAAACTCAAGCCAGGCAGCATCATGTATACCGCGACCACCGGGATCTGGCAGACGGTTTGGTTAGAGCCGGTCGCGCCCACTCACATCGAATCGCTGAAGATCATTCCCGATGTGGACCAGGGGTGTGTGCGCATCAAGGTGGCTGCCTTCGCGGGCAAGGACGACGGCAATCTGCAAGCCAGCGTTGAGGTCTTTGACGGACCGACCAAGATCGGCGAGGCGAGAGGCTGGGCGGCCGAGGAACTGGTGGTCAAGATTCCTGGCGCCAAGTTGTGGTCACCGGAGACACCGTTCCTCTACGATCTGAAAATCACCTCCTCCGGCCAGCGAAAGTCACCGCAGGTGGATTCAGTGACCAGCTACTTCGGCATGCGCAAGATCGCTCTGGGCAAGGACAACAAGGGTGTCACCCGCATGATGCTCAACGGCAAGCCGGTCTTCCAAGTCGGTCCGCTCGACCAGGGATTCTGGCCGGATGGCATCTACACCGCGCCCACCGACGAGGCCTTACGCTTTGACATCGCGGAAACCAAGCGGCTCGGCTTCAACACCACCCGCAAGCACGTCAAGGTCGAGCCGGACCGCTGGTATTACTGGTGCGACAAGCTCGGGCTGTTAGTCTGGCAGGACATGCCCTGCGGCAATTCCTACACCGACAAACCGCA
>CAIRGO010000085.1 GCA_903878115.1 Akkermansiaceae bacterium
CCTCAGCAGCCTTGATTTCGGTGATAACGGTATCGAATTGGATGACAATATCGCCTACGAAATCGGCGCGCGTTACAACTTCTAATCGTTGCTAACATCAATTTATCAAAAAAGCATGTGCCTCTGGGTGCATGCTTTTTTTGCGCCTATCAACATGGCATCAGCAGCATGATGCTCTTCGCCATTCTGATACGATACACGGAAAAAACTGATACTTTAACTCACCACCAGATTGAGCAATCGGCCTTTCACGTAGATCACTTTACGCATGGTTTTATCGGCGGTGTGCTCTTTGATTTTTTCTGATTCCATCGCCGTGGCTAGAGCAGAAGCTTCATCGGCGTCCACTGCCACACGAATGCGATCACGCAATTTACCATTCACTTGCACCACCAGTTCAATTTCATTTTCAATCAACGCCTGTGGGTCAAATAACGGCCACTGATGGTGGTAGAGCATTTTCTCGGATTGCGTGATAATGCTGAACAATTCTTCGGTTAGATGAGGTGCGAAGGGATTCAACAAGGTCAGGAAAATCACAAACTCATCGAGTGGCACTTTTTCCGCCTGAGTGAAGGCATTGGTGCAGATCATCATCTGCGAAATCGCGGTATTGAATGCCATACGCTCAATGTCATCAGTCACCTTTTTAATTGTCTCATGCACGATTTTTCTCAACGAACTATCAGCGCATGGTTCTTTTGTGAGACGCGAAGAAATCTGCCATTCGCCCGCTTGATTTTCTTCCATCGCCACACGCCACACGCGCGCGAGAAAACGATGAACTCCTTCCACGCCTTTCATTTGCCATGGTTTCACTTGCTCTAAGGGGCCCATGAACATTTCATAAAGACGCAACGAGTCTGCTCCATACTCGTGGATCACATCATCGGGGTTCACAACATTGCCGACAGACTTCGACATTTTTTGCCCGTCTTCCCCAAGGATCAAGCCCTGATTGACTAATTTCTGAAATGGCTCTGGTGTGCTCAAGTGCCCCAGATCAAACAGAACTTTATGCCAAAAACGTGCATAGAGCAGATGCAATACGGCATGCTCTGTGCCACCGACGTAAAGATCAACAGCGCCGGATTTCCCTTCGCTACCTAACCAATAGGCCTCAGCTTCTTTGGAAATGAATGCGCTCTTATTGTGCGGATCACAATAGCGCAAATAGTACCAACATGACCCTGCCCATTGCGGCATGGTGTTGGTTTCGCGTTGCGCGGTGGCGGTGTATTGAATCCAATCTGTCGCTTTAATCAACGGACCACGCGGGTCGCCCGTGGGCTTGAAGTCTTCTAACACGGGTTGTAATAGCGGCAACTCACTTTCTGGAATCGCGGCATGCTGCCCATTTTCCCAAATGATCGGAAACGGCTCACCCCAGTAACGTTGACGTGAAAACAACCAGTCGCGCAGTTTGTATTGAATCTTGCGCTCCCCTTTCTTGTTCGATTCTAACCAATCGATGATGGATTTTTTAGCCTCCGCTGTGCTAAGTCCTGTGAGAAATCCCGAGTTCACTGATGTTCCATTCCCGGTGAATCCACGCCATTCTGTCGCTTCATTGATTGGTTGCACTACTTGAATCACTGGCAGCGAAAACATTTCTGCAAAGGCAAAATCTCGCTCGTCGTGGGCCGGTACCGCCATGATCGCGCCGGTGCCGTAGCCCATCATCACGTAGTCGGCAATCCAGATAGGGATTTTTTCTTCGTTCACAGGATTGATGGCAAAAGCACCAGTGAACACACCGGTTTTTTCTTTGCTCACATCGCCGCGTTCCATATCAGATTTGCTAGCGCAGCGCTGCTGATAATCCGCTACGGCAGTTTGTTGCTCTGCAGTGGTGACACTGGCCACCAAGGGATGTTCTGGCGCTAACACCATATAAGTGGCGCCAAACAACGTATCTGGGCGTGTGGTGAAAACAGTCAACGTTTGCTCACCAGCAGTGAAATGAACCAGAGCGCCTTCGCTTTTTCCTATCCAATTTTTTTGCAATAACTTGATGCCCTCTGGCCAATCGAGCGCGTCAATTTCGTTGATCAATCGCTCAGCGTATGCGGTGATGCGTAACATCCATTGGCGTAGCGGTCGACGCTCGACGGTGTGTCCTTTGGAGCGCCATTCTTCTACTTCTTCATTGGCTAACACGGTGCCCAAATCTGGCGACCAATTGACTGGCGCTTCTTGCACAAATGCCAATCGCACATCATCGATTGCCGCCCGAGTCCAACCCGCTTTTTCTAACTCACTTACGGGACGAGCACGTTGCGATGTTTCATCAAAGTACGAATGATACAGCTGCAAGAAAATCCACTGCGTCCAGCGCAAGTAGTTAGGGTCTGTCGTATCAACCTCACGCTCCCAATCATAGGAAAATCCTAAGTTTTTCAATTGTTGGCGGAAATTTTTGATGTTCGCCTCGGTCGTAACTCGCGGGTGCTGTCCCGTTTTGATCGCATACTGCTCCGCTGGCAACCCAAACGCATCCCAACCCATGGGATGTAAAACGTTGTGCCCGCACATGCGTTTGTATCGCGCTAAAATATCAGTGGCGGTATAGCCTTCGGGGTGACCAACGTGCAGTCCCGCACCACTCGGATAGGGAAACATATCGAGCACGTAGTATTTCGGCTTTGAGCCATCAAAATCGGCATCGCCTGGTCCGGGTGTACGAAATGTTTTTTCGTGATCCCATCGGTGTTGCCATTGGGATTCAAAAACATCAAAAGGAAATGGTTTACGGCGCTCAGACATAAGGAAAATGGTTGCGGCGCGGAGGTTGGAGGATTTTTGGGAAAAAGAAAAGCGATTCCTTCATGCAAAACTATGTTCTTTTCATCAATCGCAGAGTCTGCTTGGCTCGCCGCATGGACAATATACGCGTTGCTAGCATTCAGTGGAAACTCCAAGCGTGGTCAGATACCGATGCCTTTTTCGAGGAAATTGCCTATCAAGTTCGCACTGCTCGCGAAGACTACCGCGCTGACCTATGCGTCTTTCCTGAATACGTCGCCGCAGGTTTCCCAGGCGGCTGGCCAGAGATTACCCAATGGGAAAATTTTCTCTCCGCACTCGCAACGGAACAGCAACTGTGGATCGTCGGCGGTTCGATCCCACATGAGCGCGATGGTGGCATCTACAATGTTTGCTGCATCGTTGGACCTAACGGAAAAATTCATCGACAAGAGAAACTCCACATCACACCGTGGGAAAAAAATGCTTGGAACATGCAAGGTGGTAGTGATTTTTCTGTGATCGATATCGGCAAATGCACAATAGCCGTGGCCATTTGTTATGATGTCGAATTTCCCGAACAAATACGCGCCCTTGCCGACGCAGGATGCGAACTACTATGTGTGCCGTACTGCACTGATGACAATCATGGGCATCACCGTGTTACTCGTTGCGCATTGGCACGCGCCATCGAAAATACTATGTTTGTAGTAAGCTCTGGCTGTGTCGGCAGCCTACGTCGCTGCCCAGGGTTTGCTCATCATTACGCCCGCTCAGTGATTGCTACGCCGTGCGATATTGGCTTTCCCGCAGAGGGAATCGCGGCGCAGGCAGAGCCACAGCAATCGCAATGTCTGGTCGCGGAGTTAGACATGAATCTGTTGCGAAAAAACCGCGATCACGGCACTGTATCGCCGAGGAAAGACTTACGGCGCGAGTTATTCTCCGGACTAGGATGAACGGCGTGGTGAGCGTGGGCCAGCTTTGCCCTTGGCACTCCGTGGTGCATCGCGCGATGGACCGCGATCAGTGGGCGACGAGCGTCGTGAGATTTTTTTCGCTGAGGGACGCGGACTATTGTAATCCGAATCTTTTTTGGTAGCGTTTTTCTTCGCGAAAACTTTTGCGATTTTTTTCGCTGGAGCTTTTTTCGTCGCCACTTTGCGCACCGCTGATTTTGGCGCAGGCGTATCAGGATTGGTCATCGCTTTCTGAATTTCATCAGGCTTTAGTAAGCGATAGCGACCTACCTCCAAATCACCGCCCCAAAGCATGCCGATACGCACGCGAACGAGTTTCGTGACCTGATAGCCGAGGGCATCGTGCATCACACGTATTTGCCGCTTGGCTCCTTGATCAAGAACGATCGAGAGTCTGCGCGCGCTTTGTCGACGTAACGATTTGGCGCTGAGCTTCCCTTCTTTGGTGAACACTCCTGATAGAAATAAATCCAGATGCTCTTGTGTATAAGGTTGATTGCTCGTAACGAGATATTCTTTTTCCACCTTATTGTTAGGGTGCATCAAATGATGAGTAAGATCGCCATCATTGGTAAGGATCAGCAATCCCTCCGAATCCGCGTCCAATCGCCCTACGTGGTGAAGATGCTGCAAAGAAGGAACTAACAAAGCATAAATCGTTCCGCGCTGAAATTCATCCTCTCGGGTGCAGACAAGTCCACGTGGTTTATTGAGTAAAATCGTAGTGCTGCGTAACATCGTCACCCGCTTGCCGTCAATGCGCACGTGATCACCGTCCACGATTTTCGTGCCCGGAATGATGCATGGCTGACCGTTCACCTCCACATGTCCGTGCAGAATAAGATCGTCACAGCCACGACGAGAATCCACACCGCAAGCAGCGAGGTATTTGTTGAGACGTGTTCCCTGTTCTTTCATATTCTTACTGGCAAAGAAAATGCGCGGATCTCAGCAGACCCACGCGTTTTAAAAAATTCAATTGTTGATTCATGACGCGGCGCAGAGCAAATGCCCATGCGAACGTGCATCAACCCTCGTGCTTGGTCTTAGGCAAGCCAATCGGGCTGCGACCAGATTTCCACTGGCCACGCTCTTTCATGAGCTTGACACGTTCGAAACGCTTGAGAACGGAACGCTTACCACCCACTGTGGAAGCTGCTTTGAGACTGCTGTGCTTTGACATAATTACGAAAAGTAGAAGTTGCGGGGGCGCGAAGCTAGGCAGATCAACCCACCAACGCAAGCAAAAAAATGGAAATTTTTAAAAAAAACACAGTTCTACAACGAAATACCTTATATTGTGATTCTCCTCATGGAGCTGGAGCCACCGGTGCTTGCTCAGGCAAGGCAACGACATCACGGAAAAAATTTACCAAATCAGCTTGATCGGTCGTATTTGTTCTCGGCTCCTTATCAGCGTGGGAACCAGTCATAATCGATCCGTAAAGGGCACCCCCTTTGAGACCAACCGCAAGATTGACCGGTTTTAAAAATGAACCATCATCCGACAAAACCATGCACGCAATTCACAATGAACGACGTATTTTTTAGACTTTGTAGTAGGTTTTTTACTGGTAAATGCAGCAGCATCCATACTCTGCATCATCTCAGCAAGTTTATTGGCAAGCTCTTTGGCCTGTTCATTATTGCCATAACCATAGCTTGCACTGCTTGAAGAAAGGTGACTCTCTGCGGTTTGAAAAGCACTTAATTTTGCCGGACTAGCTGAAGGTGCGCATCTTTCACGGACTTAAACATGAGAGCAATCACGATAAGACCAGCCACCGAGCAAGAGATGCCCGCGATTGATTTCCCTTTGCCTGCTATTGTGCCTTTCCCATTCTTGACGTTGACTAGACCGATGATTCCAAAAACGATCGAGAGAATCACCAATACTATCGAAGGACAAATGAACAATGATGTTACAAACCCAATAATACCCAAGACCAATGATGAAGTCGCCGCTGAATTTCCTCGATACTGGAATTTCCTCGATACTGGATATACGCATTCGCCATACCAGCTCTCTGATTCGCCATCAACGGCGGCGGAGTGCTTGGGCGAGCAAGTGCGGGAAGCGCCGAAGGTGAGGAGTGAGTTTGTAGTGTCGGAGGTGGAGTAATGGAAGAACCCCCAGTCCATTCAAGCACATCGACAATAAACTGCTGTCTGCATCGCTGGCATTCAACGTATTTGCCAACTTCGTCGAGTGGAATGGTCGGAATAAAAAAGAACGTAAAAAGCGTCTTACACCCTTCTGTGAAAAGGGCGCATTCGGCCCGCAAGAAGGACAATGCAACGTGCCGCTCATTTGCGTGAAAGTGATACCACGCGTGCCGAATAGAAAAATCATTTCGCTGATTAAATAACCTGTTAGAAATGTCAACGAGAAAACTGCGTCTCATTAACATATCTAACCAATGATCCGATCCACTGTCCAATAAAGTCCCATGATGCCAATCAGCACTGATCCAACGAGTCGCACCCAGCGAAACGACGGCTTTTTCAATAGCGCAAAAGTCAACAGAAACGCGACACTGAGCACCGCGATTTGCCCACCTTCGACCCCGAGATTAAAGCCTAACAGCGGCTTGATGACACTGCCTTTGGGTATTTCCAACTCCTGCATGACGCTGGCAAAGCCCATCCCGTGAAGCAATCCCAAGCAAAAGACCAAACTTACACGCCATGGCTTTAATTCCTTTACCCAGATATTTTCGATGCCTACATAGGCAATACTGAGCGCAATCGCTGGTTCAACAATCCGTGACGAAACCGATAGCACGCCCAATACGGCTAATGCCAAAGTAATCGAGTGAGCGATGGTAAATGCAGTCGTTTGCCACAACAACGGACGAATTTTCGGTTGCAGTAAAAACAATCCGAGGATGAACAATATATGATCCACGCCCTTTGGAATGATATGCTCAAAACCTGCAACAATCCATGCCCACAACGATGTGCTCTGCGTTTCGCTCACTTTCCCGGTGGCATCAATCACCGCCAAATCTACACGCTCTCCAGAGGTAACTTTCAGCACACTCAACTGTTCTTCATTCTGCGCATTCCTTGTGTGCAACTGCAACGCCAGTGGTTCATCCGTATAATCGACCCATTGCATGCTCAGCGGTCCTTTATCACCTGGCTTCCACGTGCCATGAATTTTGATACGAAATACTGCTTGTCCCGTTTCCGTAAAATTCCATTGCGGCGAAGCTTTTTCAAAATCAAGATACTCAACAGCAAACGATTGACGTTCACCGTTTAGCATCACTTGATAGGCATCGTTCATATAAACGATCCCAGATTCGCGCATGGTAGCAAACTCATCTGCCGTGAGCCGCGCGATCCATTCTTTGCCACCAAACTCTTCTTTTCCGCGCTCAACAGGCGGCTGTGGTCCTTCGTCAGGATACAAATTCCATGCTTCTAACTGAATTACTGCGAACCATCCATGATTGTCCACCGTCATGTCTGATCGAACAAACTTCAATTCATGCGCTTGTACAACAGTTGATAAAACCAACCATCCCATAAAAAGACGAGTGAGCAAAAATCGGTAATATTTGATCAATTTCGACATCATGCCTGACCAATTCTAGGCGGGCGCTGGTTATGATGCGAGTTTTTTAACGCTCTGTTTCCTACTCAAAACGTAGATATTTCTTTACTGCGTTTTTTAATCTGCTAGGAGTTAAACCCATGGAGAACACTACACCACCACCCGCAGTGAAACAAAATTGGGAAATGTATATGGAGCTCGCTAGCTTAGCTGGATTGATAATTCCAGTTGGAAACATTCTTGGCCCGCTGATTTTGTGGATCATGAAAAAAGATCAAGAAGAAGAAGTAAAAACGGCTGGCCCAGCAGTCCTTAATTTTCATATCTCATGGACGATTTGGTCAATCGTCACCTGTGGCATTGGTGGCATTGTCTATCTCGTTTTCTGGATCATTCGCTTGGTGAAAATTTGCAACGGCCAAGACTACACAGCTCCACTTACCTTGACGCTGATCAAATAATTTTGTTAGAAAATAGATATCGCTCGTCTATTTTTACTCAGAAAAAGTTCGTTCATTAAAACGCAGCGATGCCTAACATTTCTGGAAGTGCTGTGCGCGGGCGATAGGTCATAATTTCTGGTTCGCCATCGGTGATCAGCACCGTATGCTCAAAGTGTGCGGAGGGCATCATGTCTTCAGTGACCACTGTCCAACCATCTTCGAGAATTTTCACACGGGCTACTCCAGCATTCACCATCGGCTCGATTGCTAAGGTCATGCCAGGTTCTAAAATTGGTGTTTTACCCTGCGGACGATAATTAGGCACTTGTGGCTCTTCGTGCAAATCTCTGCCCACTCCATGACCAACAAACTCGCGTACCACGGTGTAACCTCGTGGTTTGACATACTCTTCCACAGCCCCGCAAAGATCAGCCAAGCGCTTACCAGGAAGCGCATGTGCAATGGCCTCGTAGAGAGATTGCTCCGTAGCTGCGAGCAAACGTTTCGCCTCTAACGAAATGTCACCGACTGGCACAGTCGTGGCATTATCGCCGATCCAACCAGCTTGGACAATGCCGACATCGAGACTAACAATATCACCAGGTTGAATGATGCGTGGGCCACCGATTCCGTGGACAATTTCCTCATTGATCGAGATACAAGTATAAGCAGGAAATCCGCGATAGCCGAGAAACGCACTTTTGCAGTGTCGTAATTCCATGAGTTTGCCTGCGAATTGATCCACCTCACGAGTGGTCTTTCCTGGAGCAATGAATGCAGCGACTTCTTGCAGGATTTCTGCCGCAGTCTTGCACGCCGCGCGCATCAGATCGAGTTCACGTCCTTGCTTGATGCGGATCTTATTGCGTTTTGCCATGGGAATAATTTGTTCGAAAAAAACAAAGCCGCGCACATGAGGCGCGGCTTTGTGAAGAAATCAGTATGGATTATTTATGCCAAATCCATGCGGATGCACCAATCACGGTAAGAATCGCAATGACCACCCAGAGATAAACCAACACCGTGCTAGAGGCAGCATTACCAGTTTGCGCAAGACGATCGTAACGTCCTTTGAGTTTTCCTTTACGAAGGAAACCGTCATAGTGGCGTTGTAGCAAATGTGTTTCCACTTGACGCATCACATCTAGCACCACGCCTACAAGAATCAGCAAGCTAGTGCCGCCGAAGAATTGCAGAATCGGAGATCCTTGCTGAATGTCCATCAGTAGCCCAACACCCGTAGGCAATACGAAAATCAAGGTTAGGAAAATGGCGCCTGCAAAGGTCAGACGAGTCATCGTAAAGTCGAGGAATTCACCTGTTGGTTTACCGGGACGCACACCGGGAATGTAGCCACTGTTACGCTTCAAATCCTCAGCAATTTGCATCGGTTGAAACATCGTCGCTACCCAGAAATACGAGAAGAAGAAAATCCCCACGGCACCGAGTGCGTAATAAGCCCAGCCACCCATGGCTAAAGCAGAACTCCATTTAGCCGCCCATGGTTGACCTTTTGCGAACCATGTCAACATGATCGCAGGCAAGGACAAAGCCGCCGATACGAAAATGATCGGCATCACGCCTGAGTAGTTAACTTTCAGAGGAAGGTATTGTGTTTGACCGCCGAATTGTTTTTTCCCAACCACACGTTTGGCGTATTGCACCGTAATGCGGCGTTGCGCTTGTGTGATCGAAATCACGGCAGCGATCACAAACACCAGGAAGGCTAACATAAATACCAACTTCAGCGCGATGAATGGATTCACGTCCACTCCAGTAGTAAATTGTTTCCATGCAATGACCAAAGCACCAGGCAATCCCGAAATGATGTTTACCATGATGATGATCGAGACGCCGTTGCCGATACCGCGTTCTGTCATTTGGTCGCCGATCCACATCAGCAACATTGTCCCAGAGACAATTGTCAACAATGCAATCGCATGCCATGCAAAGGAAGGATCAGGCACCAACGAACGACCTCTCATCACTTGTTCGATACCACTCATGATACCGCGCAACGTTTCGGGATGCGTTAATGATGCCACCAAGAAATACCCCTGCACTAAAGCAATGAACAGCGCCAGATAACGTGTCCACTGGGTGATTTTTTGACGACCACCTTCTTCGCGGGAAAGCTTCGAAAGTTTCGGAACCACAGCCGTCATCAACTGGATCATGATCGAGGCCGAGATGTAAGGCATGATGCCTAATGCGAAAATACCGGCTTGTTGCAATGCACCTCCCGAGAATACGGTAAGCATCGCGGAAAGAGGATTGCCCGCTCCGCCATCACCTTTCGCCATGTGGCGAGTCCATTCATCAATCAATGCTGCATCCACACCAGGAAGTGTGATGTGCACGCCGAGGCGGACGATGATAATCATCGCGAGAGTAAAGAGAATCCTATCGCGCAGTTCTGGGACGCGCCATGTGTTAGCAAATGCTGAGATCATAGATGTTCTAAAAAGTGTGTGCGGGGGGACTGTAAACAGAGCGAGGAAGCGCGCAAGCACTTCCCCGCAAAATTGTTAAAAATTATTTTTTGTATGCGAGGAGCGTTTGAATTAAGCCGTGGCAGTGACCGTGACGGTGCCGCCTGCTTTTTCAATCTTCTCACGAGCGGTTGCACTAACAGCTCCGATTTCGATCGTGAGACTTTTCGTAATTTCGCCCATACCGAGAATTTTTACATGATCGTAACGACCATTGACAATGCCTGCGGCGCGGAGAATCGCTTCGTTGACAGTCGCTCCGGCATCGAAGTTTTCATCAAGTGTCGAGAGATTAACGCCGAATACTTTCGTTTTGTAATCGTAGTTATTGAAACCGCGCTTAGGAAGACGACGGTGAAGAGGCATCTGACCACCTTCGAAGCCAACACGGACAGTGCCGCCGGAGCGAGCTTTTTGTCCTTTGTTGCCTTTACCGGAAGTTTTGCCGTGACCGGAGCTTTCGCCGCAACCGAGACGCTTGACGCGGTGCTTTGATCCGGGATTAGGAGATAGTGTATGAAGTTTCATGACTGCTAAAAAAAATTAAATTGTGTTAGATCGACTTCTCGCGGGTTTTCTTACCACGGGAAGAGAGAATTGTTTCGCGAGTGCGCAGAGCAGAGAGAGCTTTGATGGTTGCTTTCACCACGTTAGCGTGGTTAGAAGAACCCATCGATTTCGCGAGGATGTCCTTCACACCAGCGGCTTCACAGACAGCGCGCACACCGCCACCGGCGATGATACCCGTTCCGGGAGATGCTGGCTTCAGCAACACTTTACCGCCGCCGAATTCTGCGTAGGTTTCGTGTGGCAAGGTGCCATTGACAATGCAAACCAAGCTCATGTTTTTACGAGCAGCTTGACCGCCTTTTTTGATTGCATCAGAAACTTCTTTTGCTTTACCAAAACCGAGGCCAACTTTGCCTTCTTTGTCACCGCAAACTACAAGTGCCGAGAAGCTGAAACGACGTCCACCTTTCACCACTTTGGCGCAGCGATTGATGAATACCACTTTTTCAGAGATGCCATCATCAACTTCTTGACGTGGACCATCACGACGCGGGCCGCGATTATTGCCGCCAGGACCGCCGCCACGATTGAAGCCGCCGCCGCCATTACCACCGCCGCGATTAAAGCCGCCGCGATTGTCTTGAGTGGAGGTGCCTGCGATAGGGCCCAAAGCATTGTCCTTAGCTGGAGCTGCATCGGGTGCAGGAAGCTCTGAAGGAGTGGAAGTATCGGAATCTGTTACCATGATAAAATTATTGAATTAGAATTGAAGACCGGCTTCCCGGGCGGAATCGGCAAGAGCTTTCACTTTGCCATGATAGAGGTGGCCGCCGCGGTCGAAGACTACAGCACTGATGTTAGCAGCCTTAGCGCGCTCGGCGATCAGGACTCCGATGTTGCGTGCTCCTTCGCAGTTGGCTTGTGCCTTGTCGCCGCCCTTGTCCAGGGTGGATGCGGAGCAAAGTGTGCGTCCTGCAGCGTCGTCGACGATTTGGACATAAACGTGTTGATTGGAGAAATGCACGGCGAGACGTGGGCGGGCGGCGGTGCCGATTACCTTGCGACGAATGCGTTTGTGAACGCGCTGCCTGATTTCCTTGCGATTGATCGTACTCATGAAGTTCTATTTCTGATTGGTTCGTTGTTGGTGGCGCGTGATTATTTACCGACGGATTTACCTTCCTTACGGCGGACTTTTTCACCGACATAGCGGACGCCTTTGCCTTTGTATGGTTCAGGTGGATAGTAACCGCGTACTTCGGCAGCGAACTGACCGACCATTTGTTTACAAATCCCCTCGACTTTGATCTTAGTGTTATCCGTTACAGTAACGGTGAGACCATCAGGAATTGGGTGAAGCAAAGGATGTGAACGACCGAGGGAAAGATCAAGATCTTTGCCTTTCACAGCGGCGCGGAAACCGACGCCTTGGATTTCGAGGTCTTTCACATAGCCTACGGATACGCCTGTGATCATGTTATTAACGATAGCGCGAGCAGTGCCGTGAAGGGCACGCAGCTGGCGGTTGTTTTCTGATTCCCGGGTGAACGTCAGCTTGTTTTCTTCGTTGCTGAAATCGATGCCGGAAGGCAGAGTGAATGAAAGTTTGCCTTTTGGACCTTCAACGGTGACGTTGCCGCCACTGTTGCTAACGGTTACTTTAGCTGGCAAGGTGATTGGTTTGACTCCTACGCGTGACATGGTATGATAGTTCTATATTGTTAGATGTTATTACCAAACGATGGCGAGTAATTCACCGCCGAGTTTTTCCCGTTTGGCACGGGCTCCGGTCATCACGCCTTTCGGGGTCGAAAGGATCGAGATACCAAGGCCAGACATGACGCGTGGGATTTCATCGGAACCAACATATTGACGGCGTCCAGGTTTGGAAACGCGCTTCAATCCAGTAAGGACAGGGCGACCGTCCACAAATTTGCCTTTAACTTTCAAGTTAGGATGACCATCGACGGTCACAACTTCATAGTTCCAGACGTATCCTTCTTCTTGAAGGATTTTAGCGATGTCTGCTTTGATGCGCGAATAAGGCGCGGTGAAGACTTCATTACCAGCACGGCTTGCATTGCTGAAGCGTGTGAGGAAGTCGGAAATGGGATCAGTAAGAACGGCCATAAAAGTGTTTCAGTTAGAGAGTAATTAGGCGACGTTGGTTTCAGTTTCGTTTTCCTTTTTATGGGCCTCACGGAATGGCATGCCTAGTGCAGCGAGAAGCTCACGACCTTCATGGTCGGTAGGGGCGGAAGTAACAAAGATCAAGTCGAAGCCGATGGTGCGCTTGATTTGATCGATTTCAATTTCTGGAAAGATCGATTGATCAGGCACGCCCATCGCGTAGTTACCGCGACCGTCAAATGACTTATAAGGGATACCACGGAAGTCGCGGATGTTCGGTGCAGTGATGTTGATGAAACGATCAAGGAATTCCCACATGCGAGCGCCGCGAAGAGTTACGCGGGCACCGAGTGGTTCATCGGCACGGAGTTTAAAGTTAGCGACAGCCTTGCGTGAGAACGTAATCGAAGGTTTTTGACCAGTGATCTTGGTGATCTCGTTAGCGGCATCTTCCACGGCAAGTTTGCGGTCTGGGGCTTTGCCCATGCAGGAAGTGACCACGATTTTTTCGAGGCGTGGAACGGCATTTGGGTTAGTGTAACCCAATTTTTCCTTGAGGGCCGGAATGGCTTTCTCGCGGTAATGTTGTAGTAGTCTTGGTGTGCTCATATGTTATGTTTTAGCGGGTCAGCGCATTTTGTTATGCTTGCGCTTAAGCGCGGGCGGATGAGTTGCAATTCCCGTAGTCATTCCCCAGAGGAAATGGTGGCCAGGAATGGCAGTCGTCTTAGCCCAATTTTTTTACGTTGGAAATATGTACGGGGGCGTCGATTTGCAGCAGTCCGCCATCAGGATTGGCTTCCGTTTTACGGGTTGCCTTTGTGACTTTGCGGGTTTCGCCAACGATCACAGTGCCTTTTTTGGCATTGACAGAAAGCACCGTGCCGCGCTTGCCTTTGATAGCTACGCTGCCTGTGGTGATTTCCACTTGATCGCCTTTTTTGACGTGTGTTTTGATTTTGCTCATATTGAATGGATAGGATAGAAAATAGTTAGAAATCAGACCACCTCAGGTGCGAGAGATACAATTTTCATGAACGACTTTTCGCGAAGTTCACGAGCCACTGGTCCGAAAATACGGGTGCCACGTGGGTTGTTGTCTTTATCGATGATCACCACGGCATTGGTGTCGAAGCGCAGCGTCGAGCCATCCGCACGGCGGATTGGTGAACTAGTGCGCACGATCACAGCCTTCACCACGGAGCCTTTTTTCACAGCAGCGGTAGGGATTGATTCACGAATGTGGCAGGTGATGATATCACCGATGTGGGCAAAGCGCGAGCGCTTGCCGAGGACGCCAATCATTTTGGCGGAGCGTGCACCGGTATTATCGGCGACGACGACTGAGGATTCCATCTGGAGCATATTACTGTAGAAAAAGTTGTGTGGTTAGAGAGTGAGGCGGGGCGTTACTATTAGTGAGTGAGGATCGTGTCAAGCGCCCAACGCTTTAATTTTGAAGTAGGGCGTGATTCAACGATGCGCACTTTGTCGCCGACTTTTGCTTCGCTTTTTTCATCGTGAACGTAGAATTTCTTCGTTTGTTTGATGATTTTATTGAAGCGCGGATGCGGCACGCGAGCAACGTATTCGACGACGATGGTTTTATCCATTTTGTCAGAAACGACGAGGCCTACGCGCGTTTTGCGGTTGGTGGTGTTAGATGGTGTAGAATCGCTCATGGAGAGAATTGTTCAGTGGTTATCGGGGATTAAGCCTTGCTTTTGCGTTGCTCCAGGAGCGTGAGAAGACGAGCGTTCTCACGACGGATGGCGCGCACGCGTGCTGGATTTTCCAGAGCGCCTGTGGCTTTTTGTAGTTTCAAGTTGATGCCTTCGATTTTCAAGTCGCGTATGCGACGGTTGATTTCATCGGTTGACATTTCGCGGAGATCTTTCGCTTTGGATATTGCCATAAAAAAGTGTGGTTCGGTGGATTATGCGTGTGGATTACGGACGACAAACCGGGTAGGAATGCCGAGTTTGTAGGAAGCGAGACGCATCGCTTCACGAGCTTGTGATTCTGGAACGCCGGCGATTTCAAAAAGCATATTGCCTGGGCGAAGAACGGCGACCCATGCTTCCACGGAACCTTTACCTTTACCCATCCGTGTTTCAGGAGGACGTGCGGTGATTGATTTGTGTGGGAAGATACGGATCCAGACTTTACCTTTCCGTTTGAGGAAGCGGTTAATCGCGATCCGGCAGGCTTCAATTTGGCGGTTGGTCATCCAGCCGCGGTCAAGTGTTTGCAGACCAAAGTCTCCAAAAGCTACAGTTGTTCCCGAGGTAGCATTTCCGGCGCGTGAGCCACGGAATGATTTACGGAACTTGGTTCGTTTAGGCATCAAAGGCATATCAGTGTCCTCCTATTAGTGAATTGTTAGCGTTTAGTGTGGTAAAAAGATGAGGGAAAATTAGCGACGTTCGCCTCCGCGGTTATTATCGCGGCGTTCGCCACCACGATTGTTATTATCGCGGCGCTCGCGGCGTTCACGTGGTGGGCCACCTTGTTGTGATTTGCCATCGTCTTCCTTGCGGTTGATCCAGCATTTCACACCGATGATTCCATAAAGAGTGTTCGCTTCAGCAAAGCCGTATTCAATCGGCACGCGGAGTGTTTGCAAAGGCACTTTGCCTTCACGATACCATTCAGCACGGGCGATGTCAGCACCACCGAGACGACCAGCGCAACGAACGCGGATGCCTTCTGCACCGAATTCCATGGCGGTTTGGAGGCAGCGCTTCATGGCGCGGCGGAAAGAAACACGACGCTCCAATTGGGTGGCGATGTTTTCCGCGATCAATTGTGGTTCAAGTTCTGGCTTGCGAATTTCAAGAATGTCGATTTTGACTTGAGCGCCACCGCAGATTTTTGAAATCTCGTTGGTCATTCTCTCGATCTCCGTGCCTTTACGACCGATGATCAAACCAGGGCGAGCAGATTGAAGAGTAACGCGAACAGAATTCCAAGCGCGCTCGATCACCACTTTGGCGATGGCTGCGAATTGGAGATTCTTTTTCACATACTCGCGCACGGCAAGGTCTTCATGAAGTTTGTTGGCGTAATCTTTGCCAGTGGCAAACCACTTAGAGCGCCAGTCTTTATTGACGGCGAGGCGGAAGGCGATCGGGTTGACTTTTTGTCCCATAGTAGAATTAGATTAGAAGTGAATGTGGTGAGCTTATTTGGTGACTTTCGCAGATTTCTCCTTTTTCTTAGGAGCAGCGATGGCATCGGTGAGTGTAATGAAGATGTGGCTGGTAGGGCGTTTGATGGCACCTGCAGAACCTTTAGCACGTGGCTTGAAACGCTTAAGAGCAGGACCGATTCCGATAACTGCTTCTTTCACAGTCAGCGTGTCAGCTTCCAATTGGAAATTGTGCTCGGCATCAGCCATGGCGGTTTTGAGAGTCTTGCCGATCAATTGAGCAGCTTTTCTCGGGGTGAAGTTAAGGATATCCATGGCGCTGCTAGCGGGCAGGCCTTGAATTTCGCGAGCGACGTCACGCGCTTTTTTAGGCGAGAGACGGACGTATTTTGATGTGCTTTTGACTTCCATGGTCGTGGGATCTGTTGTGCCGGAGGCTTATCTTTGTTGTGTTTCGAGAATGATGGTGTCGCCGAGGCGAACGGTTTCGGAGGGAGGATTAAGTTGTTCGACGAAGGCACCAGCGACGTTTTTGCGAACGTCAGCAATAATGGCTTTGCCGAATGGGCGGTCACCGCGCTGGATGGTGTAAGTCATCCCGATGCGGCAATTTTGATTTTGTCCGACATTGACTACAAGCAATCCACTTTCTGCATCGATGCTCACGACTTGAGCGCGTTGGAGAGAGCCTGTTTTAATATCGGGGCGCGGTTTATGACGCAAACCAAGGGCGGCGTCAAGCTCGCGGAGAGAAGTTTCTAAACGAAGTCGAGTATCGGGATCGGAAACCACGGCTTGGCGGATGAAATCCTGCGTAGCAGAGGAGAGCAAAACAGCGGCTTTTTCGGTAGCTTCGATGCGTTCTTGAAGAATTTGCTGTTCTGCGGCGGCTTGAACCAAGCGGTCATTGCCACCGTCGAGCAGATTTTTTCCAAGTGCCTCAAGGCGTTGTTTGATCTGAGCGAGTTGCTCAGCGGCCTGTTGCTCACCGCGTTTGGCATCGATGACAGTGCCTGTAAGCACTTCATTTTGCTTGCGCAATTTGGCGATTTCAAGGCGAAGCGAATCAGTTTCCGAGATCGGCACACCTTCTTGAATGTCCTGAGCCACGACCACAGAACTCCCCACGCAGAGCCCAAGGGCTGCGATGGCAAGGAGACGTGATGAAGTGGAAAATGACATAAAAGAGAAGGTGTGAACGATTATTTCTTACCGATACCGCCGTGTGCTTTGAAGATACGGGTTGGCGAAAACTCACCGAGTTTGTGACCGACCATATTTTCCGTTACATAAACGGGGACAAAAGTCTTACCGTTGTGCACAGCGAAGTTGTGGCCGACAAAGTCAGGAGTGATCATAGAGTTACGGCTCCAAGTTTTGATCGCCTTGTATTCACCGATGGCGGCAACAGCGTCAATTTTTGCGAGCAGTTTTTGGTCAATGAAAGGACCCTTTTTTAATGAACGTGGCATTAGTTAGCGGAGTTGATGTTGTGGAAAATTATTTCTTAGTGCGAGGAGATACGATAAAGATCGAAGATGCCTTCTTCTTGTTACGTGTTTTCTGACCTTTGGCGTGACCCCATGGGCTGAGAAGATGTTTACGACCACCACCAGATTTGGAGCGACCTTCACCACCACCGTTCGGATGGTCAACTGGGTTCATGGTCATACCGCGAACAGTAGGACGAACGCCATTCCAACGGGTGCGACCAGCTTTACCGGAGACTTCATTCATGTGCTCACGATTGCCGACCTGACCGATGGTGCAGAAGCAGTCTTCGTTGAAGCGGCGAATTTCACCAGAAGGCATTTTTACGAGGCCAAAGCCAGCTTCGCGGTTGGAAAGGATCGCTTGTTGACCAGCAGCACGTGCTACTTTACCTCCGGCACCAGGAAGTAATTCGATGTTGTGAATCGCAGTTCCCAAAGGAACGCTCTTCAGCGGCATCGCATTGCCTGGTTTTGGATCGGTTTTAAGTGTAGCGATCACTGTGGCGCCAACTTCCAGACCTGCAGGTGCTAAGATATAACTCTTAGTGCCATCTGTGTATTGGATCAGAGCGATGCGGCAGGTGCGGTTTGGATCATACTCAATACCGACAACCGTTGCGGGCATGTCGAGTTTATTGCGCTTGAAATCAACCAAGCGATAGTGGCGTTTAGCGCCACCGCCGACGTGGCGCATTGTGATGCGACCCGTATTGTTACGTCCACCAGAACGCTTCAACGGAGTGAGCAAAGATTTTTCAGGCGTTGACTTGGTAACCTCATCAAATGTGGGGTGTTGCTTGTAACGCGCGGAAGGTGTGTGTGGTTTAAAGACTTTTAAGGCCATGACTCAAGAGATAGTTCGAGTTAGTCGTTGTGCAGGTTGCTGCGGTGAAAGTGACAGGTTATAAATTATACGAGGTCGAGTTTCTCGCCTTCCTTAAGGCGCACGATCGCTTTTTTGATATGGTTAGTGCGGCCTTCGTCAGCGCGACGTTTGCGCTTGGCTTTACCGCGGATACTGATAGTACGAACATCGGCTACTTTCTTACCAAGAAGTGTTTCCACTGCTTGTTTGATTTCGAGTTTGTTCGCAGCGGGATCCACATCGAGAACGATCTCATTATTGAGCTCGTTGAGATAGGTAGCCTTCTCGCTCATGCGGACATTTTTGATAACATGGAAAAGATCTTTCATAACAATTAAGCGGTGCGTTTGGCGAGGGTTTCGAGAGCATTGCCAACGACGAAAATGTCATTGAAAAGGAGCAAATGCTCCACGTTCACTTCGTTTGCTGTCATCAACAGGACGGACTGAACATTGCGGGCGGATAGGTATGTTTTTTCATCGAAGGATTCAGCAACGATCAAAATACGGCGAGCAGAGGAAAGGGCGGCGACTGCAGCTTCGAACGATTTCGTTTTGCCATCAGCGATAGCGAACGTAGGGATCGTTTTCATGGTGCCGCCGCGAACGACGTCACCCAGAGCGCGGCGCAGAGCCAGCTTGCGGGTGGTTTTGGAAACCTTCTTAGTATAGTCACAGGCACGTGGTCCGAAAACCACACCACCACCTACGAAGATAGGAGCGCGTTTGTCGCCGTGACGAGCACCACCGGTGCCTTTTTGCTTGTAGATTTTCTTGTTGTTACCCGAGACTTCGCCACGAGTTTTAGTGTGAGCGGAGCCGGTACGACGGTTGGCACGGTAGGCAACGACCAAATCATGGACGGCCTGCGAGCCTTTATCGGCGGGCGCGAGGATCAGTTGGGCTGCCTCGGCGGCTTCAACGGTAAGTGTTTGAGCTGACATATCGAAATAATTGGTTAAGAGTTCTGTTCAGGCGTGATTACGCTGTTTTTTTCTTCGCAGGGCGAACAGTTACATAGCTACCCTTGGCCCCTGGGATGCCACCGGAGATGAGGATCACACCGTCTTCTGGACGAACGGCTACGACTTTAAGATTCTGAACGGTACGTTGTTTGTCACCATCTTGTCCAGGCATCTTTTGGTTTTTCCACACGCGGCCAGGAGTCGAACGGCAACCAATGGCACCTGTTCTGCGATGCATCATCGATCCGTGAGTCATACGCAGACCACCGAATTTATAGCGTTTTACAACACCCGAAAAGCCGTGACCTTTCGATGTGCCGATGACGTCAACCCATTGACCAGCGGTGAAAAGCTCCACACCTGGGTGAGTTTCAGGAAGTGAATCACCTGCGCAGAGGCGGAATTCTTGGATGAGGCGTTTGGCGGAAGATCCAGCTTTTTTGCAATGACCGAGAGCTGCTTTGGTCATGCGGCTTTCTTTTTTCTGATCATCAAAACCGATTTGAACGGCTTTGTAGCCTTCTTTCTCGACGGTTTTGTGTTGCAAATATGTGTTTCCTTGCACGTCCACAACGGTCACGGGGATCATTGATTGCGTGGCCTCGTCAAATAGACGAGTCATTCCGATTTTCTTGCCTAGTAGTCCTAGTGGCATAACGTTAGTTGATTAGAGTAAATTGAGGTGAAATTAGATGCGGATGGAAATATCGACACCGGCAGGAAGATTGAGTTTTTTCAACTCATCAACCGTGCGTGCGGTAGGATCGATAATATCGAGGAGGCGTTTGTGAGTGCGGATTTCGAATTGTTCAGCTGATTTTTTATTCACGTGAACCGAACGGTTAACGCTGAATTTTTCGATGCGCGTAGGGAGCGGGATTGGTCCGGAGACTTTGGCGCCTGTGCGTTTTGCGGTTTCGACGATTTCTGCTGCGGATTTATCCACGGCGCGGTGGTCAAAAGCGCGGAGTCGGATGCGTATTTTCTGATTGTCCATAACGAGGAGAAGGTAATGTGGTTGGTTGCGAGGTGGATTAATAACGAGCGGTGCCACCACGTTCATTGACGATTTCATCGACAATGTTGTTGGGGACTTGCTCAAAGTGAGAGGGGGTCATTGAATACGAAGCGCGTCCCGATGACAGGGTGCGCACAGCAGTAGAATAGCCGAACATTTCTTTCAGCGGCACTGCACAACGAACGATGGCAAGTTTGCCCTTCGTATCCATGCTAGTGATTTGTCCACGGCGACGGTTGAGGTCGCCCATGACATCGCCTTGGTAATCTTCTGGTGTGGAAACTTCCACAGCCATGATTGGCTCGAGTAAAATTGGTTTGGCGTGGCGGAAGGCTTCCTTCATGCCGAAAATCGCCGCCATAGTGAAGGCGTTTTCGTTCGAATCAACATCATGATAAGAACCGCCGAGAATATCAACATGCACGTCGATCACTGGATAGCCAGCAATCACGCCATTCGACATTGATTGATTCACGCCTTTATAAACAGCGCTGATGTATTCTTTAGGAATTTCGCCACCGACGATTTTGTTTTCGATTGTCAGGCCTTTGCCTTTATCATTCGGCGCGACAGTGAGACGGACATGACCGTATTGTCCACGACCGCCGGATTGTTTGACCAATTTGCCCTCGGCATTAGCGGCTTGAGTAATCGTTTCGCGGTAAGCGATTTGTGGCTCGCCTGTGTTGGCTTCCACTTTAAATTCACGCTTGAGACGATCGACGATGATCTCCAAGTGAAGTTCACCCATGCCAGAAATGATCGTTTGGCCGGTTTCTTCATCAGTCTTGACCACGAAAGTAGGATCTTCTTCAGAAAGGCGGGCCAGTGCAAGAGCCAATTTTTCTTGGTCTGCTTTAGTTTTTGGCTCCACTGCCATCGAAATGACGGGTTCAGGGAATGTAGGTGGCTCTAGAACAACGTCGTGATTGACAGCGGCGATGGTATCTCCGGTGGTCACATTTTTCAGTCCAACGATGGCTGCGATATCACCAGAGTAACAGGCATCCACATCGGTGTGGAGATTTGATTGAATGCGGATCAATCGGCCAACTCGTTCCGAGCGGCGTGTGCGAGGATTGTAAACGGTGTCGCCTTTTTTGACGGAACCTGAATACACGCGGAAGAAAACTAATTTGCCGACAAATTTGTCAGCCCAGAGTTTGAAGGCGAGCGAAACGAATTTTTCGTTGTCGTCAGTGTGCACTTCGATTTTTTCCTCTTCGTTGTCTGGATTCATTCCAATGGCAGCAGGAATATCGAGAGGATTTGGAAGGTAATCAGTGACAGCATCGAGCAAATACTGCACACCTTTGTTTTTGAAAGCAGAGCCGCCAGCAACGGGAACCAGAAGGTTAGCGATGGTAGCGCGGCGAATTCCTTTTTTCAGGTCTTCTTTGGAAATGGGTTGTTCGAGGAGAAATTGCTCACCGACGATTTCATCGACACTTGCTACGGCATCGAGTAACTCGGCGTAAGCTTCTTGTGCGAGGATACTTTGTTCCGCATCGAGTTCTTTTACGGTGTAGGTGGAACCAAACTTATCGTCGTCGTTGTAATAAACGGCTTTTTGGTTGACCACGTCGATTTGACCTTTGAGTTGGTCCTCGGCGCCAATCGGGATCAGGATTCTTACGGCATTAGCTCCGAGTTTTTCTTTAATTTCTTCAAAAACAACTTGGAAATCAGCTCCGGTACGGTCCATTTTATTGACAAAAACGATGCGCGGAACGTTGTATTTTGTCGCTTGTCGCCAGACGGTTTCGGTTTGCGGTTGCACACCAGCCACGCCGCAGAAAACAACGATGGCACCATCAAGAACCCGGAGGGAGCGCTCCACCTCAGCGGTGAAATCAACGTGCCCTGGGGTATCGATGATATTCACACGCATTTTTTGCTCGGTATAAAGCTTGGTTACTCCCTCTTCATTGCGTTGCCACCATTCGGTAGTAACAGCAGCTGAAGTAATGGTAATACCGCGCTCTCTTTCCTGCTCCATCCAATCGGTGGTAGCAGCGCCATCATGAACTTCTCCGATTTTGTGAATCATGCCCGTGTAGAACAGGATTCGCTCAGTCAACGTCGTTTTCCCCGCATCGATATGCGCGCAAATGCCGATATTCCGCGTGCGATCAAGCGGATATTGGCGATCTGGACTGTTGGGATTAGGCGACATGGAAAAATTCAGTAACGACGGAGAAAATATCAGCAGGTAATAGATTAGAAGCGGAAATGGGCGAAAGCGCGGTTCGCTTGGGCCATTTTATGAACATCGTCACGCTTGCGCACGGCGTTGCCTTGATTGTTAGCAGCATCTTTCAACTCGTTGGCCAGAGCCACGTGCATCGGTGTGCCTTTACGATTGCGGGCGTAGTTGATCAACCAACGCATCGCGAGAGCTTCCGAGCGAGCGGCAGGCACTTCGAGCGGCACTTGATAAGTAGCACCACCAACGCGGCGGGATTTTACTTCCACACGTGGTTTGGCGTTTTCAATAGCGCGGGTGACAACTTCGAGAGGATCGATGGTTTCTGCACCTTCGCTAGCACGGTCGATGGCAGCATAAACGATGCGCTCAGCGAGCGAACGTTTGCCATCGCGCATGACTTTGGAGATGAGATTGCCCACGAGAGAGCTATCATAGCGTGGGTCGCGTTTTTCTGGTTTGTGGAAGACTCGCTTACGGCGTGACATAATTAAACTTAGTTAGTTGTGGGAAAAATGATTATTTCTTACCTTTACCTTTGGCTGCTGCTGCTGCGGCGGCACCGGGCTTAGGACGTTTTGCACCGTATTTGGAACGGCTTTGACGACGTTTGTCGACACCGAGGGTATCGAGAGCGCCACGGACGATGTGATAACGCACACCGGGAAGGTCTTTTACACGACCGCCACGCACCAACACGATGGAGTGCTCTTGGAGGTTATGACCTTCACCGCCGATATAAGCGATTACTTCAAATCCATTGGTGAGACGCACTTTGGCCACCTTACGCAATGCGGAGTTAGGCTTTTTCGGCGTACGGGTCATCACCTGAAGACAAACACCACGTCGTGACGGGCAATTGGCTAAGGCCGGAGATTTAGACTTGTCCACGGGTGTTTTACGCCCTTTGCGAACTAGTTGGTTGATGGTAGGCATGAGATTCCTGCTGTGTTGGTTAAAGTCTTGTCATTAGAGACAGTACCGGCAGGCCGCGAAATTCTTCGCAGGAGCCTATTTTCCGGAGCTGCACCCGATAACATATTGTTTGGTTGAAGCGCTTACGTTTGGCATGAGCCATTCGCGGGGCGCGATGTGGGGCGCGGATTCTTTCCATTTTTCAATTCAACGCAAGCACCAATTTCACATTTTTTTGATATTTCTTTAAAAACATTGATAAATCAATGGTTGCAGGCGAAAAAATATTTCACTATTTGCAAAAAAGAACCGTAAATCGATGGCAATTCAGCAGAAATTGCGAAATTCTCACCACGAGATAAGCCTTATTTTCATAAAAAATTCGATTGTTTTATGCAAAAAAACGCCCCACTCAGAGTGCATTCTCTGGTGGGGCGAGTTAATTTTTGAAATAACTTCTATTAATACAATTCTGCTAGATAACGCAGCAAGTCACTCGTGGTAACCATCCCCACTAATCTGTTATCCTCGATCACCGGCAGGCAATGGAACTGACCCTTGCAAAGAATCTCCGCAGCTTCGTGCACAGTAGTCTGCGGACTAATCGTGATCGGTTCAGTTGACATCACTTGCTCAAGAGTCATAACATGATCAAGTGTTGTATCCACCGCTCGATCATCAGCGCCAAAGGCATCGCCAAAACTTACGCGCAGAATATCACTCCATGAAATCACGCCGTGCAGCTCATCACCACTTACGACGGGCAAGTGATGAATCCCATTTTCCAACATGATTTTTCTAACGCGGGAGATCGGCTCACCGTGGTGAATGGTGATCAAACTTGTGGACATCAGTTTTTTAACAGGTTCGTTTTTTCTCATAACGATGTCATCCTAGCACATCGCTCCCTACCCTGCTTCGCTTGAATTGCTAAATGCCGTGCATCAGTTTGCACCACATTTTTCCGAAATACTATTTTTGTAGTAGTTTTTTCACCGTGGTCACTGGCAAGCAATAATTGCGGAAAAATAGTACCACACGATCGTCGATGTATGCGGCTTGATCTAACTGCTTATTTTTCCCTTCCTCTACCTTCACCGTGCTCTTCTCACTTTGATTATACCAACGACGCGCGTAGTAGATACCGACGATCTCACCATGCATATTTACCATCGCACTGCCACTAGATCCTGCCGAGATTTTGTTAGAGACATCCATCGCAGGCATATCGATAGAGTTTTTCTTTTCCATCGGAGTAAATGGCTCCATGCAATACCGATTGATGATTCCATTCGTCACTGTCCAATAATTCGAATGAGTATGTCCGCATTGCCATATTGTTTCGCCCACTCCAGGCAACGATGAAGCTAGCGGCAGCGGCACAATTTCACCCTGAGGATCATCGACACGGATGATCGCAAGGTCGGTATCCGGATTGCCAACAATCCCCGCAACCACGGGCAACACGTTGCCACTGGCTGTCATGACAATTACATCTGGATGATTTTTTTTCGGATTCATCACATGCCAATTGGTCAGAATGATTCCTGGAGCGATGGCAACGCCAGTGCCAAACGCATCGCCACCTTTTTCATCGAGCGTCATGATTACTACTGTTGCGGATGAAATTTTTTTCACCAACTCAGGGATCGCTAAGTCAGTCGTTGTCG
>CAIRGO010000086.1 GCA_903878115.1 Akkermansiaceae bacterium
AATTAAATGTCTCGTATCTATTACCATTCGAATCTTTCGCTTTTCTGATATTTTCCACCAAAACATCAACATCTTTTTCCTCACGGATCGATTTATGTTCGTAAATTATTTCATCTATTTTCGGATTAAAAAATAAATAAACATAATTTACGCTCCTGTAGCCAATGATTGCGATGAGATAATGCATCAGCACAATAAGGTATTTTTTGCGCAGCCCTACAAAATTTCTCATGAGAAATTGCATCTATAATTTATTTAAAAGATCACGTCAATGGCAAAACCCACTTATTTGTTAGAACCTGCTGCTTTGATTTTTTCTAAGTCGGCGGCCTTTTTTTCTTCCCAAGCTTTTTTGTCTTTGAGAAATGTTTCTTTCAGACGGGTGACTGTTGCCTCTGTTTCGGTGATGCGATGCTCGGCGTCGGCTAATTGGAGTTTTTTGGTGATCTGAGCTTTTGCCGGTCTCGCGGCGTCTTTGCTGCTGATGCCCTGCGCTACAGGAAATTTGATGGGAGTTTCTTCCATCAGCCAATCATCGACTCGTGGCTTAGCCATGACGTACGATAGATGTGGGTTTTAAACCCACGGACGAGGTCCCACCAAATGAACCGTGTCGCGTAGTGACACAGGAGAGGTGGAATTTGCCATGTCCGTATCGCTCTATTTCCGGTGTCACTATGCAACACAAAAAATTGTTAGAATGTGAGATTCTGTGGGTTGAAACCTCACGGCTAATATCCGTCACCACTACGCAGTGAAAGAAATACATTTGCTCTCCTTTTTTCTTTTTAAGCTAATACACAAATCAGAGAAAACTCTCCTGATATCTGTACAAAAAACGAGCGGCAAGATGTTGCCGCCACGTTTTTTTGAAAATTCGTTAGTCGGTTACTTCTCTTCCGCTTCTTTCTCTTTCGGCTCTTTAGCTTCCTCTTCTTTCGCAGCTTTTTCTTCAGCGATTTGTTCTTTGACATCTGCTTTGATGTCTTCGATCTGTTGGCCAAGTTCAGAATCGGGAGCTAATTTTTTTGCAGCTTCGAACGCACTCATGGCTTCCACTTCTTTGCCGAGTTTTGCGTAAATCATCCCGGTGATGAGAGTGAGTTGTTGTTTGTCATCGACGATGAGTTTGGTGTTTTCCTTGAGTGTCTTTTGCACGTAAACGAGAGCACCTGCATGATCTTCTTTATCAGCGAAGCCTTGCAAGTCATCCATGAAACTACCCAAGCGCTCTTTGGCTTCCGCCTCTTTTTTCTCTGCGGCTTCCGCCTCCGCATCGGCTTCTGATGCTTCTTTTTCAAAACCCTTGATTACTTCGGCTTCCTTGTCGCCACCAGCGAGAAGTCCCTCGATGGTTTCTTTTTCGATGCTCGCAGGATGGGTCATGAACAGAAGTTTCCCATTTTTTACCACGAAGGCGTGAGGAATGCCGTCCACACCAGCTGGTGTGAGCCATTCTTTTTCAAAGGCACCTTCTTTGCCGACGAAGGCAACGGGATACGACATGCCATCGCCCTTTTTCTTCACAAATTCGTCCACGGCAGCTTTTTCTTCTTCCCACACATTCATCCCGATCACGCGCAGACCTTTATCCTTGTAGGTGGTATAAAGTTCGTTCACGTGAGGAATCGCCGCGACACACGGACCACACCATGTCGCCCAGCATTCGATGATGTAAACCTTGCCATCTTCCCATGCCTTGGGAGCTTCGCCTTTGATGAAGGTTGCTGCACCAATCGCATCTGGTTTTACTGCATCGCCTGGTTTCAATGTTGCTGCATTCGCCATCATGCATGCAGCAAGGAGTGTGATAATCGTTTTCATTTCACGAGTAAGATTCCACGAAACGGGAGATTTGTCGAAAGGAATTTTTTCGCGTTTTACGAACAGCCCCTCGGTGTGATGCCGCTCAATTCGATTTTATGCCGATTGCACGCTAACATTCCTAGCGTAAAAGGGAGGACTGGGCATGGCCCGCAGACTGCTCACCACTGGATTCACCAGTGCCAAGATTCTCGCTATCCCCCCATTAGTTCACAGACAAATTGCTATAGATCAACCGCGTGCGGAGAAGATCGAGCCGAGAGACAGAAACATCTTGACGATTCCCCAGAACCCGCCGAGGAGAGCGAGCACACCGACCGCCAAGAACAAATAGCAGACCATGCGGACTGTTTTGGCGGATTGCACGACTACGAGGCTTTCCTCAGACGACGACAGGTAGGTGTTGATGTGGGCGGCGTTTTGCTTATGGGCTGCGATGTCTCGGGTCCAAGCATTGGAAAAAGGAATACTGCTGTCTTCGGTTTTCAGAACGATCTGGTAGGTAGGCTTATTTTTCCCGCCCTTGCCCCTGCTCTGATGGCTCTCCACTAGTGCGGATTTCACCCGACTCAAGGGGAGGCTTGCCACCACCTCTTTTCGGCCAAGCATGCTGGTTTTTTCCAAGATGCAGGAATCCGACGAGCGCTTGCAGGTGAGGGTGATGTCAGAGCCTAGAAACCAGAGCAAGCATGCCCCGACGATCGTGAGGATTACCCCCGCAACCAGCTTCGAACAACCTCCGGCCTTGCGATTGCGGACAAATTCCATGTCTCTTGGTTAGTCTGTGGCGTCGCGGTTGTCAACAGGGGAGAGGGTCGCAGAGCGGAAAAAAGGGAGAGAACCCGCCCTACAGGGCTGGATCAAAGTGGCTCGATCACCACCGAACGGACTTCAAACGCGCCGCCTTCCGATTGGAGGCCGATGAAGCCAGAGCTGAGATTTGTGCCGGTTGCCTTGTTGACTTCCTTGCCGTTGACCAGAATGGTGACGGTGTCCTTGTCGCAGACCACGGTGTAGGTATTCCATTCACCGGCGGGCTTTTCCGCATCGGGCGCGGTTCGTGGGATCGTATAGCCGCGGATCTCGTCATTC
>CAIRGO010000087.1 GCA_903878115.1 Akkermansiaceae bacterium
AAACTTACGAAGCCTAAAAGCAAATTCCCAGTCGTCGCTATTTCTCTAATTGGCGGGAATCCCTAACAATTTCTTGAGTTGCCGCCGCAATTCCCCCATCAAGGTGTCTTCGACGCCTTTGTCACGTCGTGCGTCCACAATCATGGCTTCACCGACGGTAATGATGACTTTCATGGGGCGATGAATGACAGGTGATTTGATTCCCAAGGCTTCTTGATAACGCTCCACCGTTTCAATCATCCGTTCTGGCGATGGATCTTGGGCGATGTAATCGGGAGGAAAATGAAATGCTTGCTGCGCCACTTCTAAGTCAAATAACATTTTCCAGCGTTTTTCTCGTTCGGCATCAGTCAACTCTCCTGAAATAAGTCCTGGTAACAGTGCTTTACGGATGTTTTTTACGCGCATTACCACGCTTTCATCGCCGCGTCCTGCGAGATATTCGTCTTCGATCGGCTTGAGCACACGTTCCATAAACCGCTGCAACCGCTCTGCGATATCGCCTTCTTGGACTACTCCGAAAAATTCAACTTCTTTTAATCCGAGCAAGCCATGCCCCAGTCGAGCCACTCGCTCGGTCATCGCTTTCGTGGAAAGTTTCCAGCCGAATCGCAATTCTAACGCATCAACAACGGGGCGCACGCTTTCTTGCCAATCTCCGAGAAATTGATAGCGCAGGGCAAGCGGATGGATGACAACCTTGCCGCCCGTGGAAGTTCGGGCTTTTGCCGCAGAGCGTGCCAGAAAAGAAATGCCTTCCTGTAAATTAACCACGCGGTCGTTCGTGCGCGAAATGACACCCTCGGGAAAAACCACCAGTGGCCGTTTAGCCGCCGATAGAATTCCAATCGCTGTCTTTAATGATTCGCGATCCATGCCCTCGCGATTGACGCTGAAAGCACCGACACGTGGCAATAGCCAAGCGAGGAAACGTGAACGAAACAAATGGCCGCTTGCCATGATATTGAAGGGGCGATTAATCCGCTTGGATAACATAGCCAGCACCAATGGGTCACAAGGCCTGCAATGATTGGGAGCTAGCAATACGCCAGTCCCCTCGGCAACAGATGCTTCCAACAACTCCAAGTTGTGATACTCCACCTCTGCAATGCCCCATTTGCGCCGCAAATGTCCACCAATCCATAATCCTAAAGCCCATGGCCAAAAGCGACTCTCTTTCGGCGGCCTAAAGTGATAGGCATCATCGCTAACCAGTGGCTGCATACGAGCGGAATCTACATACATTCCGTCATCCGTCGAGCGAATACAATCCCCATCGAGTTTTGTGGAATCGAATTGAGAAAAGTGGCATGAGGTAAAAATAGCAATGTGAGAAAAACCCTGCAATTTTTTAGACAGAATTACAGAATTTGCAAAATTAACAGAATTGAGATTTCTGTCTAATCTGTGTTAAAAATCCTATGCGGCTTCGCGTGAGGCTTATATCTTTTGCCTTCCTGATTTGATGGTGCAGAAATGCTCGTAGATTGGGACTTACTCCGACTTTCAGACCCAAAAATCATCGGTTTTCGTTGCAAGATCGTTGTATTTTTCAAAATCTTTCAAAAAAGGTAAAATAAACTTGTAAAAGGCACGCAAGTTGCTTTTTAAAGCCCGACTCGTTGATGAGAAATTTTCATTGCACTTTAACTAGTTGTTGTTTCCTTTCTCCTAAAAAACATCTAGCACCTCACTTAAACCACATGTTTGATCAACATCTCTCCTCTTCATTTTCTACTGACAATCAACAATTTTCTCTTTACACACGCCGTCACGCCTTAGGGGTTATGGGCATGGCAACTGCGGCAATGCTCGGTTCTTCCTCTCAGGCGTCGGCATTTCTTTTTCGCAAGCCCGCCAACCCTACAGTAAATCTTAACGAGCTGCCTGAAAATTGGGTGGAAATGCAACGTTCCTCACTAAACAGCTACATCGATTACCTCGGCAATCTCAACTTAGAAAAAATTACCGTGCAGCAAGTGATTTCCGCGCATGCCAAGCAAAAAGGTAGCGTTTGGAACACCTTGCCACCAAAAAGCATTTGGAAAAATGTGAGCGCTGCGTTGAAATCCATTGATCGCATCGGCAAGGAAATGAACATGCCAGTGAAAGAGATTGTCTCCGTTTATCGCAACCCTGCTTACAATGCTCGTTGTCCAGGTGCAAAAAGCTCTTCCTGGCATCAATCCAACGTTGCCGTTGACGTCACCTTCCCTACGCACGCGTCGGTGGTAACCCGAACAGCACGCAGCATGCGCAATTGTGGTTTATTCCGCGGTGGCGTGGGCGGCTACGGCGGCTTTACTCACATCGATACGCGCGGTCAAAATATCGATTGGTGATCGAAAGTATTTTTCTCATGTCCCACCTGTTAGCTTACAGGTGGGATTTTTTTTATCGAATTTGTGTGTCACTACTCGACAAGCATCGTTGAGTGATCGCATAGTAGGTGCACCGATAACATGATTCGCATATCTGATCGCTACATCTTCACGCAGGTTTTTCGGGCGACATCCTATGCCGTCATCGCGTTGAGCATGTTTTTGGTGTTAGGTCGGATTTTCCAAGAAATAAGGCCACTAGTGGTAGAGCAGCACGTGCCACTGCCCTTAGTGGGAAAATTTATTCTCTGTGTTTTCCCCGTATCGTTGATGTTCACGATCCCGTGGGGCTTTATGGCGGCGGTATTGTTAGTAATGGGACGTCTCTCAAGCGAGCAAGAATTGAATGCGATGCAACTTGGTGGCATGAATTTGCCGAGGATCGCGATGCCGGTGATATTTCTTGGCGCGCTGCTCTCGGCTCTTTGTTTATGGATCAATGTCAACGTCGTTCCCGTAGCTCGTGCGAGCATGGATAACATTGCTTATGAAGCTGTAGAAAATGATCCGAAGTCCTTGATCAAACCGGGAGTCATCACCTCGGAGCTAGCAAACTTACGTATTTTTGTGCAGCAAAAAGATGGCGAAAATTTGCATGGTCTGCATTTGTATCGCTTGCCTGACAAAAAGAAAAATGAAACACAAGGGGAATATGTTTACGCGGAAGATGCCTCGATTGGCGTGGACCCAGAGCGAAAACAAATCAAACTCACTCTCAATTCAACCTACATCGAGCGGCCAGATAAAAATGGCAATCTAGATATCTATGTCGCTTCCGCAGCGCCCTGGCGAGTTGATCTCACAAGAAAAAAGAAATTCAGCCCGAGTGGAATGACCAATGATCAAATTCGCGCTTTTTTAGCTGCTCCCCCACCAGAATTCAAGGAGGCACAGCGTCCCAAATATGTGTCCAGTATCATCCAGCGCTATTCATTTGCGATGGCGAGTTTGGCATTTTCTTTCATTGCCGTTCCGTTGAGTGTGGCGAGGCGTCGAAAAGATTCTTCCACGGGAATTCTCTTCGCATTAATGTTTGGAGCTGCGTATTTCGTTTTTTCGATCCTTGCTCAAAAATCCGATAGCACCGATACCGCTACTCTGCTGCTGTGGCTACCAAATGTGCTTTGCGTGCTTTTTGGCATCATGCTATTTTACCGTGTTCGTTTCCGTTAAGAAATCATGACATCGCGCCACCCCATTCGTCGATTTGTTGCAGGTGTAAAGGGTTTTTTCACTGGGGAACCACTTTCGGCGGCGCCATGGATTGGACCGTTGAAACGATACGATTCAACGAAATTAAAAGCCGATGCACGCGCGGCAATGGACGTTGCCTTGCTAGCGATTTTGCAAGGTGTCGCTTTTGCTGCGATCGCTGATTTGCCGATTGTTTATGGCATCATCAGCTCCATTGTCGCATCGATCGTAGCGCCACTTTTCGCGGGATCTCGCCATACGATTTTAGGACCCACGAATGCGACAGCATTTATGTTGTTTTCGTTTTTCGCAGACTCTCCCGCTCTGCTTGCTCGTGAGATGGATTTAATTCCGCTGCTGGTATTGATGGTAGGATTCTTTTGCTTGCTGGGTGCTTTACTGCGTGTGGCAGATCTACTGCAGTATATTTCTCGATCGGTTCTTGTTGGATACGTGGCAGGCGCAGCGATTCTAATTCTTGCGAACCAATCCAAGCATGTATTTGGTGTGAAATTGGATGCCTCCCATACGCGCACTTTTATTGGAGAATTAATGGAGCTGATCAAGCAAATCAAGTTTGCGCATTGGCAACCGATTCTAACTGCTGTGACGACACTGGGAGGATACATGGTTTTATCACGTTGGCGACCACGATGGCCGAACTTTGCGATCATGTTGTTATTGTCTTCCTTCATCTGGGGCAGTTTATCATTTCATCACATTGGCTCATTCGAGATTTTGGAGCGCTTTTCAACATTCCAACTCAAAGAGCTCATCCCACAATTGCCGCACTTGAATCGTCCGGGAATATTTGACGATTTCAGAAATTTGATTGGCATTGCTTTTGCGTTGGCATTTTTGGCCTCGTTAGAAAATACAGTCATGGCGAAAACCCTTGCTTCACGGACAGGAGAAGAAGCATTAGTCAACCAGGATATGCTAGCCGTGGGCATGGCTAATGTCGCTAGTTCGCTTGCTGGTGGCATGCCTGCCTCTGGATCATTGACGCGCTCGGCTCTTAATGAGGCATCGGGCGCACGCACCAGATTTTCCTCGTTTTTTTCAGGCTTTTACACACTAGGCGTCACTTTGATCATTGCTATCTCTCCTAGTTGGGGAGTTCCACTGATTGATTTTGTGCCCAAAGCTGCATTAGGAGCCTTGATCATTGGTCAGGCGTTTTCGTTATTCAATGTGCGCAATATTCGCATTTGTTTGCGCTCTACGCCCGATGATGCAGCGGTTCTCATTGCTACGCTGGGGGCCACCCTCATTGCTCCTCTCAACACCGCCATTTTCTTGGGTGTAGCGGTTTCTATTGTGCTATTTTTGCGCAAGGCGAGCCGCCCGCAATTGGTTGAATACAATGCCTCTGACGCGGGCGACCTGAGTGAAATCCATGCCAAAAAAGATCGGAATAATCCGTCAATCTCTATCGTTCACGTTGAGGGTGATTTGTTTTTTGGCGCTACGGAAATTTTCCGTTCGCAGATTCAACGTGTCACATCTGACCCTTCCTTGAAGGTTATCATTCTGCGCTTGAAAAACGCGCGTCATCTGGACGCCACATCGGTGATGGCATTGTCGGAATTGATCAACTTCGTGCGCGCTCAAAAACGCCATTTATTGATATCAGGATGTCCACGCTCTGTTTATCGAGTGTTGAAAAACTCAGGAGTATTGGCGGTTCTACAAGAAGGGTGCGATCGTAGTGCTGGAGAATCTAACATTTTTCCAGAATCCCCCTCTAACCCAAATCTTTCCACACGCGGCGCGATCAAAAGAGCGCAGCAAATCCTTGGCACGAATAAAGCTGACGTGCTGATTTTTGTTGATCAAGAAAAGGCAAAAAAATAGGGCGAAAAA
>CAIRGO010000088.1 GCA_903878115.1 Akkermansiaceae bacterium
GCAGCACGGGAAGAACTGTAATACGCTCTAGAGCAGATGATTTTTTCATCGTAGTGCTGCTCAGGATGCGATTGTAGTTGATTTTATGAAATATTTCCGATTTCCTCCCGTAGTGCAAACGACTATGACAGCAACGGTTTCCTCGACAACTAACCTTCGCCTCTCGGTGATGATGTTTCTGCAATTTTTTGTATGGGGCGCGTGGTTTTCTACACTTGGTGCCTGCCTTGGTGCCAATGGTCTGGATGGAATCAAGGGAGCGGCCTACGGAACGGCGCCGATTGCCGCGATGATTGCGCCACTGATCCTGGGATTGATCGCGGATCGTTTTTTTGCGTCCGAGCGAGTGATGGGGGTATTGTTTTTGTTAGGCGGTGCGATGATGTGTGCCGTTCCTCACTTTATAACGACTGCGGATGCGAGCATGGTGAAGATGTTGTTTCTCGGTCACATGCTTTGCTACATGCCGACCTTGGGCCTATCCAATACCATTGCTTTTAGCAATATTTCCGATCAGAGCAAATTTCCAGCGTTACGTGTATGGGGCACGATTGGGTGGATTGTAGCAGGATTGATCGTGGGCTTCTTGGGTTGGTCGTTTAAGCTGCAAATTTTCTCGTTAGCAGGAATTTCTTCATTGGTGCTGGGTGTGTTTTGTTTTTTCCTGCCCCACACTCCGCCACCCGCAAAAGGGCAACCATTGCAGTTACGCACTTTGTTTATGTTAGATGCGCTGAGCTTGCTGAAAAAACCAGCGTTCGCCGTGTTTTTGATTTGTTCGACTCTGATCTGCATCCCGCTCGCTTATTATTTCGGTGTCACTGGTGATTACTTAGCTGATGCAGGATTTCGTCAGCCTGCTTCTTCTATGACGATCGGGCAGATGTCGGAAATTATTTTCATGCTGTTGATTCCGTTTTTCTTCCGTCGTTTGGGAGTGAAGTGGATGATCTTGATCGCGATGTTAGCATGGGTGCTGCGCTACTTACTGTTTTCCTACGGTGCCGATCATCAAGTGATGTGGATGTTGTTTTTAGGCATTGCGCTGCACGGGATTTGCTATGATTTCTTTTTCGTAACTGGATTTATCTATGCGGACAAAACCGCGCCAGCCACAGTCCGTGGTCAAGTGCAAGGCTTGTTGGTTTTCCTCACGCAGGGAGTTGGCATGTATCTCGGTTATCAAGTCGCCTTCGGAAAAATGGGCGCTCAATTGGTCAGTCACGGCGATTTGTCCAAGGCCATCGTCGCGGCGCAACCGGCAGAAACATTGAGCTTCGCGCAGCAGCTAGGGCGACTATTCCAAGTGGGATTGCCTAAAGTAGATGAGGTATTGCTGGCAAAAGCCATGGGCGAATGGAAAGTCTTTTGGATGCTGCCTGCGGGCATGGCGGCGGCGATTGCGGTAATCTTCTTCTTAGCATTCTGGGATAAAGTCCGCACCGATTCCTGAACCTCAATTTTCACTAACAAAAAACAACATTATGGACGTATCACGTAGATCAGCGATCAAAACAATTGCCGCGTTAGCGACGATTCAAATTGTTCCTAGCCGAGTGCTGGGGTTGAATGGCCAAACACCACCCTCAGAAGAAATCACTCGCGCCATCATCGGTTGCGGCGGCATTTCTGCGTCGCATTTGCCCATGCCAGGAAAGCTATTGGCCTTGTGCGATGTTGATGCGAGTCACCTCGCCCAGCGGATGAATCAAGCTGGCGGTGAAGCCAAGGGCATCAAAGGTTACCACGATTTCCGCGAGGTGATCAAACGCGATGACATCGATATCATTCACGTCGCGACGCCGCCGCATTGGCATGCACTGATCTCGATCGAGGCCGCCAAAGCCGGCAAAGATATTTGGTGTGAAAAACCGATGAGCCGCACGATTGGTGAAGGCATGGCAATGGTCAAAGCAGTGGAGAAACATCAGCGGATTTTCCGTCTGAACACGTGGTTCCGCTTCAAGGATAATTTCTATGGCATGGGCGTGCCAGTGAAGCAGTTGAAAAAAGCCGCGATGAATGATGTTCTCGGTTGGCCTTTGACAATCACCGTTTCTGGAGTGACGGGATTTGATTGGAAATTAGGCACTTGGGTTGGCAAAACGAATCTTCCCGTGCAGCCAGTGCCTGAAGGATTTGACTATGATCTCTGGCTTGGACCAGCACCGAAAAAACCTTACAGCGCGCATCGCACTCACGGTTCGTTCCGTGGCTATTGGGATTACGATGGCGGCGGGCTAGGCGACATGGGCCAGCATTATCTTGATCCTGCGCAATACATTCTTAATAAAGACGATCAGGCACCGATTTCGGTGGAGATCGATGCCGACCCGCAAGATGCCGACGCAATTGGCACGTGGCGCCGCATCGTGTTCACCTATGCGGATGGTTGCAAAATCGTTCTTGATGGTGCGAACAAGGACAAAGATGCCGCCTACATCGAAGGACCGAAAGGGAAAATTTACAAAAATTTCCGTTCCGATATTCCCGACTTGGAGAAAAAACTTGCCTCATTGCCCGACCCAGAAGCGCAGATTGTGGACTTCCATGAATCAGTGCGTTCGCGGAAAAAATTCGCGCTCAACGAGCAAAATGGCTTTTGGTCATGCACGATGGTGAACATGGGTGTCACCGCGCATCGCTTGAATAAGAGCCTAAAATTTGATTCCAAAACCATGCAGTTTGATGATCCAGCGGCGAATGCCCTTATCAATCAGCCAATGCGTGAACCTTGGAAAATTGAAATCTAACAGATGAGTTTATCTAACGAAAAAACAAGCCCCATCCGCGTTCTTTGCGTGGGTGCCGGGCACATGGGTCGCTCGCACGCCTTAGCGTATCACCAAATCGATGGATTTGAAATTTGTGGTATCGTCACGCGCTCTGCTGAGTCACGGTCAACATTGAATGCGGAACTAGGCGCGGACTATCCTGGATTTGCTGATTTTTACGAAGCATTGCGGGAAACCAAGCCGGATGCGGTATCGATTTCTACTTATCCCGATACGCACGAGGCCTACGCGATCGCGGCGTTCGCAGCAGGTTGTCACGTTTTCATCGAAAAACCATTAGCGGAAACCGTGGCGGGCGCAGAGCGTGTGGTGGCCGCGGCCATCGCAGCGGATCGGAAATTGGTCATTGGTTACATTTTACGCCATCACCCTAGTTGGATCAAATTCATCGAACTATCGCACACACTCGGAAAACCGTTAGTGATGCGGATGAATCTCAATCAACAGTCATCGGGCGCGAATTGGCTCACGCATAAGCAATTGATGTCATCGATCTCACCGATTGTGGATTGCGGCGTTCATTATGTGGATGTGATGTGCCAAATGACCCGCGCCAAGCCGATCCGTGTATCGGGGATTGGTGCACGTCTATCGGATGAATTACCAGAAGGAAAAATCAACTATGGCGCGCTGCAAGTGACGTTTGATGATGGCTCGGTCGGTTGGTACGAAGCTGGCTGGGGCCCGATGATGAGCGAGGTTGCCTTTTTCATCAAAGACGTCGTCGGCCCGAAAGGCTGCGTTTCTATCGTGGCCGATAAAGCGGCTGCGGCTGGACAAAGTGCCAATGTCGATGCTCACACACAAACGCAGGCATTGTGCCTGCATCATGCACAACTTACCGAGGCGGGGACTTTTGTGCGCTCGGACGAAATGATTCGCCTCGATGACGAACCGAATCACGATGAACTCTGTCATCGCGAGCAGGAGTATTTTTACCAAGCCATCACCACCAATCAAAATCTCACCGACCACATGAACGATGCGCTTTCTTCGATGCGTATTGTTGCAGCGGCGGATGAGAGTTTTCGTACCGGAAAAACGATCGAACTCTAACATATTTATGAAATCTAACACATTACTCATGGCCGCCGCGATGGTGGCATTCGCTACGCCAGTATTTTCCGCTGAGGCACTTGCTTCACGTGAATTGATCAACGGCAAAGATCTAACAGGATGGACAGGAAAAGGCTACGTGGTCGAAGACGGAGCCATTTATTGCACACCACAAGGTTCTAATTTAGTGACAGAAGGTATTTTTTCTAACTATGTGTTAGACTTTGAATTTGTTCTCACAGCGGGTGCGAACAATGGTCTTGGCATCCATTATCCTGGCACCGGAGATGCGGCCTACGTTGGTATGGAGTTACAAGTTCTCGATAGCACTGCAGAGAAATACAAAAACCTCAAGGATTATCAATTCCATGGATCGCTTTATACCCTAGCACCTGCGAAACAAGGAGCGCTTAAGCCCGTCGGTGAGTGGAATCATGAGCGGGTCACCATCAATGGACCACTAGTGAAAGTAGAAGTGAATGATAAAGTCGTGCTAGAGGCGAATCTCGATGAGCTCAATGTTGCTCATCCCAAACACATGGGTTCCAAACGTCGCAGTGGGCACATCGCTTTCTGCGGTCACGGTGATCGTGTGGGATTCCGCAACATGCGCATCAGTGAGTTGCCTCCAACTCCAGTGGCGACTGCCGGCGAAACTCCACTTTTTGATGGCAAAAGCCTCGCAGGATGGAAACCTGAACGTGCGGGTGATGAAAGCTGGTCAGTGATGAATGGTGTTCTCAAGCACAAAGGTACTGCAAAAGGTGCTGGTCAACTTTGGACCGAAAAAGAATATGGAGATTTTACCATGGCCTTTGATTGGCGTTGGGCATCCGTGGGACCGATGATGAAACGTCCGGTCATTGGTGCTGATGGCAATGAAACAGCGGAAAAGCTCGACGTGCAAGAACTCGATAGCGGCGTCTATGTGCGTGGCAATGAAAAAAGCCAAGTGAACTTATGGAACTGGCCCGTTGGCTCAGGTGAAGTTTATGGCTACCGTACTAACAAATCATTGCCTGCTGAAATCCGCACTGGTGTCACGCCAAAAATGAAAGCAGACAAAGCTCTGGGCGAATGGAATCACACCGTGATCACGATGAAAGGTGATCGCTTGACAGTGGTGCTCAATGGTCAAACAGTGATCGATCAAGCGCAATTACCCAATGTCCCGGCGAAAGGGAAACTGGCGCTGCAGCATCACGGATCATCGATTGATTTCGCCAATCTCACCATCAAAGAGTAAAGCCATGCAGCGCCGATGAAGCCATGGATTTTATACGCGCTCATTTCGATGCTCTTTGCGGGTGTGACATCAGTGATTGCGAAAAAAGGCATGGCAGACATCAGCAGTGAACTAGGGCTCACGGTGCGGACGATTTTTGTCTTTGCGTTTGTTCTGCTCTTCGCCGCCGTGGCAGTGCCGATGAAAGCATGGGAGGGTCTTCGCAAAGAAAATCTATTGTGGTTGGGCGTTTCCGCTGCCACCACTGCGGTATCGTGGATTTTTTATTACAAAGCGATCAAAGACGGCGAGGTTTCCACCGTCGCATTGATTGACAAAGGCAGCATCATCATCGCGGTCATTCTTGCCGCGGTTATCCTCAAAGAAACCATCACCCCCCGCACAATCTGTGGTGTCGCATTGATGCTCGGTGGTTTGTTAGTTCTTGTAAAACGCTAAAATTCTTGTCTAGCCGAAACTGGTGCGCAGGGAGAGTAAACATAAGCAAATCGTGCACCAAAGCGTCCGTATTCTAAGTTTCATTTTCGCAGAACGATCAAGGCTTGAAAATCCGTGAAACAGATTTGCTCGCACCGCTTTTTCTGGGCTTTGGTTGTTGTTTGTTGGGCTTCTGTGCAGCTTGCCGAGCTACTGCATCGGCAAAGATACGATGCAGATCAAAATCAAACTTTGCAGCGATAGCCTCACGTGTTGAACGGACTTCTTGGATAATTGTATGATTCATAGTTGTGACGGTAAAAGTGATTGTGGTGTGCAAATAATAGGAATGTGAAGATCATGGTAACGGCAATACTCAACTAGCTCCTTTTGTAAAACTGGATTGGCAAGGTGAGTGCAATTCCACGTCAGAAGATAGTCCATTTGGTGTACAATGCAAAATGAAACATGAAATGCATCCATCACAGCCTTGGTCGGTAAACGCAGTAGCTTAACAATAGCCTCCGCGAGTGGCTCGATGGGTGGCGTAACATCCAACCGAGGAATATCCTGCATCCAAGTGGCTTGCGCCAGATCAGCCACCCGCCACTTGCCGGGTAACATCCAACCGAGGAATATCCTGCATCCAAGACAACCGCCGCGCTGCTGCGGTTGCATCTCCGCCCGAAACCTCATCCATCGTGAAAATGGAGGTGTAAAGACGATAGCGCTCTCGCTCATCGCGCCACCAAACGTGAGTCACCGCCTGATCAGCGGCAATCGTTGGCTGGCTGCTCTGATGAGACGCCAAATAGCTCGGTATGGTTGTTTCAATGTAAACACTCTGCATGACCTTCTATTACAGCATCTGCATATTTTTGTAAAGAATGCTCGCAACAAGAATTGCTGTTGCGGTTGGCCGGACATCAACGTGTGATTTGAGTGTTTAATTTCCCAGACAAATTAATTGCGGCTGGTGCTGGTGAAGCGATAAATATTGGATCGCTCTTTGCGCTGCTATAAAAATACGTTAGTAAATTAGAACGTTAGAGGAATGGCAACCGCTACCTTGAGCGCCCCTCCAATTCGTGTTGAGGTTTTTCGCTACCCTCCGACTTCGACTCAGGGCGGGTAGCTGTTTGCCCAGTGCCGGCTTCGTCGACGATGTGTAGGTAGCACGCAAGGTGGAACTCCAAATCTTTGCCTCTGGCTTGTATGTCAGGCTTCGGAAGCCCCTCAGGTGTCCCAAGAGTCATCAATCTTTCGTAGGCACGTACCGTGACAATCTCGCCGTGCACTAAGGAGCGCGGGGAAGTCGGGAACACCTCCAACTCGACAGGCTTCAGAAGCTTTGCATCGTTGACATGAGTAACTGAAATGAATCGTTCCGTTCCCCCTTTGGGATGTGGATCATCCTTGTCAGGAACGGGCGAGAATCTAACTTCTCCGCGTAAGTGCAACACTGTGCCTAACGGCTTCCCAAGATGTCCTATAATCTGATTGGCTCGAAAGATGCCTTCCATGCTGATGGTTCTCTTATCCTCGGCCAGTCCAAGAATCGACGTTAGCAGAAGGGCAACGATGACTAACGAATGGATCTTCATTTTCGCAGAACAATATTTATGGGTAGGATCCCGCAGTGATATATCATTCAGGGTTAACGCGAGAAGAAAACTCGATTTTTGCTTATATTGCAAGGATTTTCTTTGAACTCGTGTGTCGCGTAAAAAGGCTGCGCCTCACGCGATGGGCGCGTAAAAAGGCTGCGCCTCACGCGATGGGCGCGTAAAAAGGCTCTGATCACGCGATTTCCATATCAGCAAAAAGCAATGACAGTTATTTGGCCGAGACTTCTGTGGGTGATATACCGACGCAATAGAGAGGGGCAAAAGGCGAATTACTGCGGTTCCCCCTTTTTTTCTTGAGCGCCAACTAAAAGCATCTAACATCAAAGCATGACTCTGCACCTGCGTTTCCCTGCCTTGATCGCCCTGCTCTTCACAGTGTGTTGCCTCACCGTTGCCACTGCGGAAGTCCCCACCGCCAAAGTCGTGCTCTTCAATGGCAAGGACACCGCGGGCTGGCTGTCCCACCTCAAGGATGGCGCACCCGCCGAGGCGACCTGGTCCGTGAAAGATGGCATACTTGCTTGCACCGGCACCCCCAACGGATTTTTGCGGACGGAAAAAAGCTACGAACAATACCGGTTCACCGTTGAGTGGCGTTTCACCAAGCCCGGCAATACTGGTGTAGTCGTCCACATGACCCCGCCGGACGCCATCTGGCCGAAAAGCATCGAGTGCCAGGGCAAGCATAAGGATCAGGGATTTTTCTACCTCTGGTCCGGTGCCACCGCTCAAAACACCACGCCTCTCAAGGGCAAGAATGACGAGATCCGCGGCTATACGATCCCACGAACCGCGCCCGATGCGGAAAAGCCCGCCGGTGAATGGAATACCTACACCGTGGTCTGCGACAAGGACACCGTCACCATTCTGGTCAACGGCAAGGAAGTCAACAAGGC